>NZ_JBINIY010000039.1:0-879 GCF_043656315.1 Streptococcus hepaticus | reverse complement strand
GACGAGGGACGGACGTTCGCCACAATCCTCTCCACGTTGGATGAATTGGGGTATGATGTCGAATGGCAGGTGCTTAACAGTAAGGACTTCCAAGTCCCGCAAAACAGAGAGCGGGTCTTTATTATCGGACATTCTAGAAGATACCGTCCCAGATTCATATTTCCTCTCAGAAGAGAAAACAGCCCAGCTCATCTTGAAAGGCTAGGAAATATCAATCCCTCTAAACGTGGTTTGAATAGTGAAGTCTATCTGACGAGTGGACTTGCTCCTACACTAACGAGAGGTAAAGGAGAGGGGGCAAAAATCGCCATTCCAGTCTTAACACCAGATAGACTTGAAAAACGGCAACATGGTCATCGATTTAAGGAGAATCAAGACCCTATGTTTACATTGACCAGTCAAGACAGACATGGTGTTGTCGTCGCAGGAAATCTGCCGACTAGCTTTGACCAGACTGGAAGAGTATTTGACATTTCTGGCTTGTCACCGACCTTGACCACCATGCAGGGTGGAGATAAGGTTCCAAAGATTTTGCTGAGGGAGGAGCTGCCATTTCTGAAAATCAAGGAAGCCACAAAAACAGGGTACGCAAAGGCAACTCTTGGAGACTCTGTCAATCTGGCTTATCCAGACTCAACCAAACGTAGGGGACGTGTGGGAAAGGGAATATCCAATACTCTGACGACTTCAGACAATATGGGAGTGGTGGTTGCTGCTCTGGAATATCGACAGGATAAGTGGTATGAAGTCACAGGCATTGTCTTAGAGGGGACACTTTATCGCCTGAGAATAAGACGACTGACACCAAGAGAGTGTTTCAGACTTCAAGGCTTTCCTGACTGGGCTTATGAAAGAGCAGAGAGTGTTTCTAGTAAGAGT
>NZ_JBINIY010000038.1:0-973 GCF_043656315.1 Streptococcus hepaticus | reverse complement strand
TATCGAATATATAAAGGGAGGAAAGGAGGTAAAATGAAACTAGATAAAGAAGTGAAATTTCATAAATATTATAAACAATAGGTGGCAATCTATAAAGAGGGTGCTGTCAGAGATGTTACATTGAGCAAATATCGCATGTCACATCAATGGTTGGTTAAATTAATTCCTAATTTAACACTTAATGAACTATCGAGAATTAGTTATCAAAAATTATTAAATGACTATGCAAAAGAACACGAAAGACAAACGACAATGGATTTTCATCATCAATTAAAAGGAGCAATTTTAGATGCTGTAGATGAAGGCTTAATCGACAGAGACCCAACTCGTAAAGCAATTATAAAAGGGAAAACGCCCAGAGTTAAAAAGAAAAAGTATTTGAATCAGTTTGAATTGCAATCTTTATTAAAACAGCTAAAGTTAACTGAAGATATTAATTGGAATTGGCTTATTTTACTTATTGCCAAAACTGGCATCCGTTTTTCTGAAGCACTCGCAATTACACCTAATGATTTTGACTTTTCAAATCAAACTTTATCCATTAATAAGACTTGGGATTACAAGGGAAATGGAGGTTTTTTACCTACAAAGAATAAATCTTCGGTTCGAAAAATACAATTAGATTGGAAAACAGTTATTCAATTTTCAGAATTAACAAGAGAGTTATCCAGTGATAAAACGATTTTTGTCAGAGAAGGGCAAAAGGTCTACAACTCTACCGTGAATGCAACTTTATCAAGAGCATGTAAAAAAGCAGAAATTGCGGAGATTACTATCCATGGATTACGTCATACCCATGCCTCATTGTTGCTTTTTGCAGGGGTTTCAATTGCAAGTGTTGCGCGAAGGTTGGGGCATGCAAGTATGACAACTACACAGAAAACATATTTACACATCATTCAAGAGCTAGAAAATAAAGATATTGATATTGTAATGCGGTCATTATCTGGTTTAAATTAAATCAAGGTGGTTT
>NZ_JBINIY010000037.1:0-1496 GCF_043656315.1 Streptococcus hepaticus | reverse complement strand
CGTTAGTGTAAAATAATTCTCGGAAAAACGTTTACAAGTTTTCAAAATAAAAAAGTCCTATATCCTAGGAAGTGTGTAAATAACCTAGAAGGATATAGAACCCATGACTATTGTAGCAGAGATTTGTGACATTTTAAAGAGTAGTGTTCATCTGGCTGAGTTTGACAAGAGGGTCATGCAGTTGATGAGTCAGTTATTGACAAAATCAGTGAGAGAATCCTTGGAGCGTTTGGACAAGGAAATTATCCAGTCTTATCTCTCGGATGGATGGGAGATAGACCGTTTAGAAGAGCGTCAGCTGACTTTCTTGTTTGGGACGGTTTCTTTTAAGCGTCGCCGGTTACGAAAAGCTGGGGAGAAGAGTTTCTTGCCTTTGGATAAGGTTATAGGGTTGAATTCTAGAGAACGTTATAGTCCTAGTTTCAATGAAAAACTTAGCCTTTTAGCGACAGGAATGACTTATCGTCAGGCCTCCCAAAGTTTACATCTTCTGACAGATATCGAGATGAGTCACCAAGGGATTCACAACCTTGTCCAGCGTGTTGGTGAGAAGGTGTTCAATAGCCAAGTAGAACCTACAGAAACTGAGTTAAAACGCCCAGAAATTCTCTTTATTGAGGGTGACGGTGTTTGGATTGGTAGTCAAGATAAAGGGAAACACTTGGAGTTGAAACGCGGCTACATTCATGAAGGTGTGAGACGTTCTGGCAAGCGTGGCGAGTTGATTAACCCTGTCTATTTCGGTTGTTTTGGTACAAGTCAGGACTTGTTTAAGCAAATGAGTGACTACCTCCAAATGCACTATGACCTGAGACATACGGTTATTGTTGCCAATAGCGACGGCGGTTCAGGCTACGAAGCTCACAAGTTCGAAGACATGCTTGGACGACACAAGAGCTTTGACTACTGCCTTGATTCCTACCACGTTATGAAGTATGTTACTGGAAAATTAGGCTTTGATAAAAGCTTGTTACAAGCGGTTTGGATGTGTGTAAAAGCCTATGACCGTGAGCAACTGGTCTTGATTTTAGACACGGCAGAATCCATTTTGGAAGATGAGAAACAACTTGAAAAGCTATTGGCAGTCAAGTCTTATTTGATGAGCCATTGGGAAGCTATCAATCCCCTAAAACTACGGGATTTGGGCGTTAGTGATGGTGTAGGAACCTGTGAAAGTGGGCATCGATTTTACAGCTACCGCATCAAGAAACAAGGTCGACACTGGAAAAAACGAGGCGTGAGTCATCTAGTTGCCATCATGACAGCACAGAAGAATGGAACTT
Source organism: Streptococcus hepaticus (assembly GCF_043656315.1). Taxonomy (NCBI): domain Bacteria; kingdom Bacillati; phylum Bacillota; class Bacilli; order Lactobacillales; family Streptococcaceae; genus Streptococcus; species Streptococcus hepaticus. Next base: position 213 of record NZ_JBINIY010000037.1, on the reverse strand, counting down.
TTGAGGTTTTATATCGTAGTTCTAGCCCACATCAAGTCTTTAGTGACAAGGTTGCAATCAGTATGCGCCAAGTACTAAAAAAACTGCCGCCCGAGCCTCATAGGGTGCCTCAAGCAAGCATTGCTTTGAACGGTGCTACCAGCACTCCGATTGGTCAACTCAAGAAATGGATATAGGACTTTGAAAACTTTCCGAGAGAAACTTGACACAAAC
>NZ_JBINIY010000036.1:0-2026 GCF_043656315.1 Streptococcus hepaticus | reverse complement strand
CGTGGGTACTGTTATAAAAGCAGAAGAAACACCAGTAAATGTTGCCGATCAAGAACAGGTAGTAGAAAATGAAGTTTTTGAACGAGTTTTTGGAGGTGATAATAGGGTAAATATTACTGATACAACTAAAGGTTTTTTCCCTAAAATTGTTAAAATTGAAGGGGTAGGATATTATTCTGCAAGCGGTAGCGATGTGCCTCTTACGGGTACAGGTACATTGGTTGCTAGTGACGTTGTGTTGACTTCTGCTCATGTCGTATATTCAGTTGATAAAAATGAATATTTTACAGATATTAAAGTTACACCAGCAACTTCTGATGGAAGTGTGCCGTTTGGTGTAAGTACTGCTACTGTAATTAAAATAAATCCAGCATATTCTTCTAATCCAAGTCATCAGAATGATTATGCAGTTATTAAGTTATCAAAACCACTTGGTACAAAAACAGGTTATCTAACGTTATCAACTAATATTCAATCAGGAGATTATGCTCAAACAGCGGGGTATCCAGGAGATCGTCCGGGTCAAATGGTGTTTGCTTCAGGAAATATAGACACTCTTTCAGATAGCGAATTGAATTATAAAATTGATACAAGGGGGGGACAAAGTGGTAGTCCTATTTTGAACGCTGATAATGAAATTGTTGGTGTTCATAGTGGTTTCAACCGAGATATTACTAATCATGCAGCTAGAGTTACACCAAGCATGCTTGAACTTATTAATTCAGTGAATCCTTCTTCAGGAGTTGTATCATTTACTAAATCTGAGCCTACCGCATCATCACCTGTTTATCGTTTATATCATAAGGGCTCAAAGAGACACCATTATACATCAAATTTGAATGAAAGAAATACACTAATTTCTAAGCATGGTTGGGGTGATGAGGGTGTTGCATGGAAGACAGGAGATGTCGCCCCTGTTTATCGTTTATATAATAGAGCTACGAAAGACCATTTATTAACTACAAGTATGAATGAAGTCCAGAAGTTGCAGAATTCTGGCTGGATTAATGAGGGTGTAGTTTTTCAAAGTGGTACTGGAGTAGATGTTTTTAGATTATATAGTCAAGTTACAAAAGAACATTTTTATACAGCAAATGTAGACGAAAAAAATCATCTAATCAGTGTGGGCTGGAAATATGAGGGAGTAGCTTTTAAAGCGAATTAGTCAGGAGGAAAATATGTTGCGTAATATTATGAAAAGTGTAGTTCTTTTATCACTTTGTAGTGGAGCAATACTTGGAGGAGTAGATTTCTCTGAATCAAGAGTTGGTCAGGTAGTTTCTGCGGAGGAAACGGCAAAAACTGAATTTTATAGTAAAGGCGGAGCAGAGTTTGAAGCCGGAACTTTTAAGTTCAATCTTCAAGTGGGTGAGCAGGGACAAATCCGCCGTCCTCAGGATTCTCCATTAAAAGATTTTCTCTATTCTTTTAACATGACGGTAGAAGATCCATCTATTATTTCTTTTGATGAACAAGGGAATTGGGTAGCCTTAAGACCAGGAAAGACAAAGATTATTGCGGGTTTTCCTTCTGGAGATAATGAACAGTCAAGACGATTTAATGAAGAACTTCAGCGAAATTCAGTTAATTTAAGAGTAGATGAAGTAGCAGTGGTCTGGGAAGTCACCGTAGTAGCAGCGGATGTCCCATATGTTCCTATGTACCGCCTCTACAATCCCAATAATAAAGAACATTTTTATACAGCAAGTAAAAATGAAAGAGATACATTGGTTCGTATTGGTTGGGGAAAATACGAAGGTGTCGCATGGAGAGCGCCTAAGAAAGGAAAAGAAGTTTATCGACTTTACAATCCGATTTTAAAAGATCATCATTATACAATGGATCAAAATGAGGTGAATATCTTAACAGCTAAGCATAATTGGCGTAATGAAGGTGTTGCTTGGTATTCGGAAGGTAGTCGCCCTGTTTATCGCCTTTTCCATCAAGGGTTAACATCAGGTTCTCATCATTATACAATGAGCGAAAATGAGGTCAGAGTTCTTCAGACTAGAGGTTGGAGATACGA
>NZ_JBINIY010000035.1:0-2663 GCF_043656315.1 Streptococcus hepaticus | reverse complement strand
CATTCCACTCATGTTATTTGGGGTCTATCGCCCCAACGATTTACCATTTGAAACCTATCTCAAGTACCGTTTTCATTATGAACTAACAGTTCCAGATCGTACATTTACTGGAAGACAAGGAGACCAACGTGAAAAAATTAAAACACTCAATGAAACCAAAGACCTCTTCTAATGACAAAAAGCAAAAGACGAAAATACAGAAGCAGGAGATTAGACCTTCTACGATAAATACGTTAGCCTATCAAGGACTTTTTCAGAATGGCCTTATGCAGGTCAGTCCAAGCTATTTTTCACAAACCTATCTCTTAGGAGATGTCAATTATCAAACAGTTGGCTTAGACGATAAGGGAGCTATTGTTGAAAAATATTCCGATTTAATCAATTCACTGGATGATAAGACCAATTTCCAACTGACTATTTTCAATCAAAAAGTTAATTTGGAAAAATTCCGTAAGAGTATTCTCTATCCCTTGCAGGAAGATGGGTTTGACAATTATCGTGATGAATTGAATCGTATGATGGATGCCAACTTAGAGGCGGGTGAGAACAACTTTTCAGCTGTCAAGTTTCTTTCATTTGGCAAGAGCGACCAAACACCAAAACTAGCTTTTCGTTCTCTGTCACAGATTGGGGAATATTTCAAAAGTGGCTTTTCAGAGATTGATGTATCTCTTGGTCTTCTTGTTGGAGAGGAGCGAGTGAATGTCCTTGCGGATATGTTACGAGGTGAAAATCATTTACCGTTCTCTTACAAGGATTTGAGCCTATCAGGTCAATCCACCAAACACTTTATTGCCCCAACCTACCTTTCCTTTAAACACAAGAATCATATTGAATTGGACGATCGATTATTACAGATTGTTTATGTTCGTGACTATGGCATGGAGTTAGGGGATAAATTTATTCGAGACTTAATGCAGTCAGATTTGGAAGTGATGATTAGCCTACATGCCAAAGGCTCTACCAAGTCTGAAACCATGACCAAGCTGCGAACCAAGAAAACCTTGATGGAATCGCAAAAGATTGGGGAACAACAAAAGATGGCTCGGACAGGTATCTATTTGGAGAAGGTCGGGCATGTTCTTGAGAACAACATCGATGAAGCTGAAGCTTTTCTTCAAACCATGACCCAAACAGGAGATAAACTGTTTGACACCGTATTTCTAATTGGCGTGCTGGCGGATACTGAAGATCAACTCAAACAATCTCTTGATATTATCAAGCAAGTGGCAGGGTCTAATGATATGATTATTGATAATTTGACCTATATGCAAGAAGCTGCCTTTAATAGTCTCTTGCCATTTGGGAAGAACTATCTTGAAGGTGTTTCTCGGTCTCTATTGACTTCAAACATTGCCGTGAATGCACCTTGGACTTCCGTTGATATTCAGGACAAGGGTGGAAAATTTTATGGCATCAATCAAATCTCAAGTAATATCATCAGTATTGACCGTGGCAAGTTAAATACTCCGTCAGGTTTGATTTTAGGGACTTCTGGAGCTGGCAAAGGGATGGCGACAAAACATGAAATCATCTCTACTAAACTCAAGGAATCAGATAGTGATACTGAAATTATTATTGTTGACCCAGAAAATGAGTATAGTATTATCGGTCAAGCCTTTGGTGGGGAGAGTATTGATATTGCCCCAGATTCCACTACCTTCTTAAATGTCTTAGATCTATCAGATGAGAATATGGATGAGGATCCAGTTAAGGTCAAGTCCGAATTTCTCTTGTCTTGGATTGGAAAGCTCTTGGACCGCAAAATGGATGGTCGTGAGAAGTCCTTGATTGACCGTGTGACACGACTCACCTATAAGCATTTTGACACACCGTCCTTGGTCGAATGGGTCTTTGTCTTAGCTCAACAACCTGAACAGGAAGCTAAGGACTTGGCACTGGATATGGAACTCTATGTGGAAGGGTCGCTGGACATATTTTCACATCGGACCAATATTAAAACAGACAGTCATTTCCTGATTTACAATGTCAAAAAGTTAGGCGATGAATTAAAACAGATTGCCCTCATGGTTATCTTTGACCAAATTTGGAATAGGGTGGTCAAAAACCAAAAACTAGGGAAGAAAACCTGGATATACTTTGATGAGATGCAGCTTCTCTTATTAGACAAGTATGCCTCTGATTTCTTCTTCAAACTTTGGAGTCGTGTCCGTAAGTATGGGGCGATACCGACAGGCATTACTCAAAATGTGGAGACACTTCTTTTGGATGCCAATGGTAGACGCATTATTGCCAATAGCGAGTTCATGATTCTTTTAAAACAGGCTAAGAGCGATCGAGAAGAATTGGTGCATATGCTTGGACTCTCCAAGGAACTAGAGAAATACTTGGTCAATCCTGAAAAAGGGGCTGGGCTAATCAAGGCCGGTTCAACCGTTGTTCCATTCAAAAATAAGATTCCACAACACACCAAGCTCTTTGACATCATGAGTACGGACCCTGAAAAAATGAGGACATGAGATGAAAGAGGATAAAAAGCTACTCAAACAGGCTAGGCAAAACTTTCGAAGCAACTTAAAATCGGCCCGTATGCATTATCGGAAAGAAGTTAGGACCTTAAGACAGACTGTTCCTAAAAAAGGACGATTTCGAAAACCAGCCCAAAATTCTCTTTTTCAAGATAAGAAAATAGAGATAAAAGG
>NZ_JBINIY010000034.1:0-2663 GCF_043656315.1 Streptococcus hepaticus | reverse complement strand
AATTCCACTCATGTTATTTGGAGTCTATCGCCCCAATGACTTACCATTTGAAACCTATCTCAGGTACCGATTTCATTATGAACTAACGGTGCCAGACCGTACAATAACTGGAAGAAAAGGAGACCAACGTGAAAAAATTAAAACACTCAATGAAACCAAAGACATCTTCTAATGACCAAAAGCAAAAGAAGAAAACACAGAAGCAGGAGATCAGACCTTCTACCGTAAATACGTTAGCCTATCAAGGGCTTTTTCAGAATGGCCTTATGCAGGTCAGTCCAAGCTATTTCTCACAAACCTATCTTTTAGGAGATGTTAATTATCAAACAGTTGGCTTAGATGATAAGGGAGCTATTGTTGAGAAATATTCCGATTTAATCAATTCACTGGATGATAAGACTAATTTCCAACTGACTATTTTCAATCAAAAAGTTAATTTGGAAAAATTCCGCAAGAGTATTCTCTATCCCTTACAGGAAGATGGATTTGATGCTTATCGTGATGAATTGAATCGCATGATGGATGCCAACTTAGAAGCGGGCGAGAACAACTTTTCAGCTGTCAAGTTTCTTTCATTTGGCAAGAGCGACCAAACACCAAAACTAGCTTTTCGTTCTCTGTCACAGATTGGGGAATATTTCAAGAGTGGCTTTTCAGAGATTGATGTATCTCTTGGTTTACTTGGTGGAGAGGAGCGAGTGAATGTCCTTGCGGATATGTTGCGAGGTGAAAATCATTTACCGTTCTCTTACAAGGATTTAACCCTGTCAGGTCAATCCACCAAACACTTTATTGCCCCAACTTACCTTTCCTTTAAACATAAGAATCATATTGAATTGGACGATAGATTATTACAGATTGTCTATGTTCGTGATTACGGTATGGAGCTAGGGGATAAATTTATTCGTGACCTCATGCAGTCAGATTTGGAAGTGATGATTAGCCTACATGCGAAAGGCTCTACCAAGTCTGAAACCATGACCAAGCTGCGAACCAAGAAAACTTTGATGGAATCGCAAAAGATTGGGGAACAACAAAAGATGGCTCGGACAGGTATCTATTTGGAGAAGGTCGGGCATGTTCTTGAAAACAATATCGATGAAGCTGAGGCTCTTCTTCAAACCATGACCCAAACAGGAGATAAACTGTTTGACACCGTATTTCTAATTGGCGTGCTGGCGGATACTGAAGACCAACTCAAACAATCTCTTGATATTATCAAGCAAGTGGCAGGGTCTAATGATATGATTATTGATAATTTGACCTATATGCAAGAAGCTGCTTTTAATAGTCTCTTGCCATTTGGGAAGAACTATCTTGAAGGTGTTTCTCGGTCTCTATTGACTTCAAACATTGCCGTGAATGCACCTTGGACTTCCGTTGATATTCAGGACAAGGGTGGGAAATTTTATGGCATCAATCAAATCTCAAGTAATATCATCAGTATTGACCGTGGCAAGTTAAATACTCCGTCAGGGTTGATTTTAGGGACTTCTGGAGCTGGCAAAGGGATGGCGACAAAACATGAAATCATCTCTACTAAGCTCAAGGAAGTAGATAGTGATACTGAAATTATTATTGTTGACCCAGAAAACGAGTACAGTATTATCGGTCAAGCCTTTGGTGGGGAGAGTATTGATATTGCCCCAGATTCCACTACCTTCTTAAATGTCTTAGATCTATCTGATGAGAATATGGATGAGGATCCGGTTAAGGTCAAGTCCGAATTTCTCTTGTCTTGGATTGGAAAGCTCTTGGACCGCAAAATGGATGGTCGTGAAAAATCCTTGATTGACCGTGTGACACGCTTGACCTATAAGCATTTTGACACACCGTCCTTGGTCGAATGGGTCTTTGTCTTAGCTCAACAACCTGAACAGGAAGCTAAGGACTTGGCACTTGATATGGAACTCTATGTGGAAGGGTCGCTGGACATATTTTCACATCGGACCAATATTAAAACAGACAGTCATTTCCTGATTTACAATGTCAAAAAGCTAGGCGATGAATTAAAACAAATTGCCCTCATGGTTATCTTTGACCAAATTTGGAATCGGGTGGTCAAAAACCAAAAGCTAGGGAAGAAGACCTGGATTTACTTTGATGAAATGCAGCTACTTCTATTGGACAAGTATGCCTCTGATTTTTTCTTTAAACTCTGGAGTCGTGTCCGTAAGTATGGGGCGATACCGACAGGTATTACTCAAAATGTAGAGACTCTTCTTTTAGATGCCAATGGTAGACGCATTATTGCCAATAGCGAGTTTATGATTCTTTTAAAACAGGCTAAGAGCGATCGAGAAGAATTGGTGCATATGCTTGGGCTTTCTAAAGAGCTGGAGAAGTACTTAGTTAATCCTGAAAAAGGGGCAGGCTTAATTAAGGCCGGTTCCACCGTTGTTCCATTCAAGAATAAGATTCCACAACACACCAAGCTCTTTGACATCATGAGTACGGACCCTGAAAAAATGAGGACATGAGATGAAAGAGGATAAAAAGCTAGTCAAACAGGCTAGGCAAAACTTTCGAAGCAACTTAAAATCAGCCCGTATGCATTATCGGAAAGAAGTTAGGACCTTAAGACAGACTGTTCCTAAAAAAGGCCGATTTCGAAAACCAACCCAAAATTCTCTGTTTCAAGATAAGAAAATAGAGTTAAAAGA
>NZ_JBINIY010000033.1:0-4451 GCF_043656315.1 Streptococcus hepaticus | reverse complement strand
ATAGTTGTCAAATCATTTGCTAGAGTAGGTTAATTATGCTATAATATTTCTAAAGACATGTAGGAACTTGACGAGTATGATGAGTATGATGAGTATGACAAGATGTGAGATGTTAGACAGACAGACAGACAGACAGACAGACAGACAGACAGACAGACAGACAGACAGACAGACAGACAGACAGACAGACAGACAGACAGACAGACAGACAGGGGTAGTTTCTACCTTCTTTTCAGCATGCATCGCGATAAAAAGATACCATTTTTATAATTCCTTGTGGAGGGAGTGTAGTAAATGGTGTCTTTTTTGTATATTGAGGAGGTGAGAGATATGTTATGAAAGAGTATAGAATGAGTTATGTAATGTTGTTACTATTAAATAATAATTAGAGGAGGACTTTATGTCTAAAAACAAAAGAAAGAAATCAATGAATTGGTATGATTTACACCCTCGATTTTCGATTCGTAAGTACCACTTTGGCGCAGCCAGTGTATTACTAGGTGTTGCACTTGCTTTGACGGGAGGTGGGGAAGTATCAGCAACTACGACTGATACAAGCGCATCAACAACACCAAGTTCAGTGGTTGAAACACCAAGTTCAGTGGTTGAAACACCAAGTTCAGCTATGACTGATACAAGCGCATCAACAACACCAAGTTCAGTGGTTGAAACACCAAGTTCAACAACAGAGCCAACAACGCCTATGAGTGACGCCTCAACGGCTACGTCTACAAGTGAAACAACTTCATCGTCTGCGACTGAAGGAGTTACAACTACGACAACAGCTACAGAGCGTGTAGCGACAATTGAGTATACTGTTGAGTATCAAGATGAATCTGGAAAAGCTGTAGCATCTACTGTTAAATCAGTTGAAACAAAAACAACTGATAAAACTGCGATTGCAACTGTTACTGAAACAGCAACAGCACCTGCAGGTTATGAACTTGTTGCAAACGACATGACAACGTCTACTACAGGAGTTGTAGAAGGCGCTAATACGAAAGTTGTCTTCAAAGTTGTGAAAAAAGTAGCAGCAGATACAGCAAGTACAACAACATCATCTAGTACAACAGATGAACCAGCAACAACACCTGCTACCACTGTAGCAGAACCGACAACTGTAGCAGAAGCAAAAGTCATTCTTGAGCAAAACATTTCAGAAGCTCAAGTCTTGTCAGATAAGGCAAACCGACTTTACACGGCTTCACCAGAAGGCAATGAAGCCTTGAAAATAACAGCAGATGCTACAAAATTGGTTGTAACGGAAGCAACGGCAGTTTTTGAAAACTCAGTAGCGACACTTGCGCAAATAAACGCTCAAATCACTGCAGTTCGTACAAACGTAGAAGCTCTAGTCTTAGAATTGCGTAAGTATTATCCAGATGGTGAAATCACTGCAGTATTGAATACCGCTGCTGGAACTCCAGCTGAAACAACTATTGATGTTACTAACCCAAGATCTATTTACTATGCTCAGAATGGTGTTTGGGAGATTCCGGATCCAGCAAAAGCAGCCAATTCAGGGCTTCCTGTTGCTGATCAGCAAGCAACTATTACAGAGGCTGATAGGAACTATCCAGATGGCTACAATGGAGATCAAGAAGCTGACCGTGATACATTTCTTATTTTAAACCTTGATACGGTTGCTGGTTATGGCGATGGACAGAACTTTAATGATTGGGTCAATCATAATTACTACATAACATTTTCTGTGTCTACAAATGCTGCACAACGTGCATCTGAGGATGTTGTTTATGCTAAATTAGTTGAAAAAACCGACAATGGGAATAATGTTGTTAGAACTATTAAGTTAGCACCAGGAGTGGCAAACAACTTTGAAGAACTGAAAGAGTTAGAGGGAGATACCGCTCATAAAACCATCTACAGTTTCGTGTACAATGTTCAAACTGCAAATGGTGGAACAACAAGGACTATTACTATTAACAATAGCAATGGTACTAATAAGAATGCCTTCTTGTATAGTAAATTAGAACCGAAACGTGTTGGCGAAAGATTTACGACCGCTTCTGCAAGTGTAACAGGTTCAACAACACAGACCACTTCTTACTTTGTAAAAGAAAATGCTGATACTGGACGACCACGTGAATTATTGGCGAAGTATACTCAAGCTGGTGGACTGATTGGTGATAAATTTAGTATTGCTGGTGCCATCGACTTTGACAATTACGAGCTTATTAAGTCAGAGTTACCAAGCGTAACTTCGGGTGTTTTGGCATCTGATTATATTGTGGGAACTCAAACTCTTCAGTTGCAACCTAATAATAATGAAGTGCGTGTGGTAACAATTACAGGAGCTGATGGTTCAATCCAACAACAACTTTATATGTTGGATCCAAATAATCCAGATTGGGCAAAATTTTATAAGTCCAACATGAACAAAGCAACTCTTTCTGATTTGAAAGATTACTTTAAATTGATGTTTACTTCTGAGGTCCTTAAGCCAGGGACTTACAATACCAAAGAAGGAACATTTTCTGCGAAGTTCTATGAAGCGGATAAATTGGTACTTGAGAACACTATAGTCCAAGTGTTAGATGAAAATGGGAATGTTCTTGGTACCCTAAGTGATGACAAGTCTACTATTACGACAAATGCTGGAACAACAATTTCAGTAGCTAGTGCAACTGATTCGCTTGTAAAAGGAACTGATGAGACTGTCTATCTGCTTAACTATCTTAAAGTATATAAGACAGATACAAATGGTAATTATGTGGATGCTGATGGTAATGTTCTTGATCCGATTAAATGGCGTGTAACTCCTCCAAGTAATCCATTCGTTGAAGATGTATATGCAAAGGAAAGTTTCGATACAGATACTGTTACTATCGCTACAGGACCTTTGGATGCAAATTCATATCCTGAAGCAATTTGGTATTTCGGATATAATTATAAGACCGCTAACGGAGAAACACGTTTAGTTGATACAGGGGTCATTCCAGGAGCTACTGATAGTGCTCAATGGGATCTTGGTGGTAAAGAACTTGGTATGCGGAATAGCAACTCAAAAAATGAGCAACATGCTCGCTATTGGTATACTGAAAAAGGTGGTGTTGAGGTTTACTACATCACTTCGGACGGCAAGGTTCTTACTGACTTCACTACTTCTAATGGAAAAACTGTAGCAGACAAGGTAACGATAGTGGGTCACGGAGACACTGATTCAGCTTACGATACAACTTCAGTACGTTATCCAACTATTACAGCTGCAGACGGTACCCTATACTACTACAAAGAAATTGATACTACAGCAAAAAATCTCCACCCTGTTGTAGATGACAAGACGGATACAGACTATCGTTCAAATGAGAAAATTGATGGTGAAAAAGGAACAATTAAGACTGATACAGTCAAACAATTGACTTATGTTTACGAAAAAGCTGGTAATGTCAATGTACACTATGTAGATACAGACGGTAATGAATTGCAACCGTCAGTTGAAGATGTGACAAATGGTAAACCAGGTACTGGCTATGACACCGTTTTAGATAACAAGCAAAACGAAATCACAGTAAATGGTCTAGTTTACTATCTTGTTCCAGCAGGAGAATACAAAGTTGGTACAGTTGGTGATGAAAATAACCTGACTGTAGTTGGCAACGGAAAAGCAACTGGTATTGATGCTACTACGGGTACTGTAGATGCTGGCGTGACTAAAAATGTAACTTACGTTTACCAAAAAGGTGGCGATGTTATTGTCAATTATGTTGATCAAGATGGAAATCCAATTTCTGGTACAACAGATAAAGGTACAACAACTGAAAGTACCGTAACAGATACAAGCTATACTAAAGCTGGTACTGCCTACAATACAACTGATTTGAAACCAACAACTATCACAAGCACAGATGGAAAAGTGTACCAACTTGTTCCAGAAGCAACTAAAGGTAATGAAGATGGTAAAGTTGAGTCAGGTGTAACAAAAGAAGTTACTTACGTCTACAAAGAAGTCAAAGGTTCAGTTGTTGTAAATTACATCTCAACAACAGGTGAAGAAATACAAGCACAAGTAGTAGATACACCAGAATCTTCAACAGGTACAGAGTACGATACAACAGATGTGAAGCCAGAAACAATCACAACTAAAGACGGTCGCACATTCAAGTTGGTTCCTCAATTGACTCAAGGAACTGAAAAAGGTAAAGTTGTTCCAGGCGTAACAAAAGTCACTTATGTCTACGAAGAAGTCAAAGGTGATGTTGTCGTTAACTACGTAAATACTGATGGTGAAGTAATTGCTTCCCAAGTAGTAGATACAAAGACAACTTCAACAGGTACAGCTTACGACACAACTGACAACAAACCAGAGAAAATCGTTGAAGATGCGACTGGTGATGTATACTACTACAAAGAAGTTCAGGCTGGCTCAAACGAAAAAGGTAAGGTTGTAGAAGGTACAACAGAAGTTACTTATGTTTATGAAAAAGCTGGTA
>NZ_JBINIY010000032.1:0-4666 GCF_043656315.1 Streptococcus hepaticus | reverse complement strand
TAAAACTTTATCAAGCTTATTTCTGTAAGAATAAGTTATGTCCTATGTGTAACTGGAGACGGTCGATGAAATACTCTTATCAGACTTCTCAGATTGTCGATGAAGCAATTAAACAAGAGCCGAAAGGGCGCTTTCTCTTTTTGACTTTAACAGTTAAAAATGTGTCTGGTTCAGAATTGAATGAAATACTCACGAAACTGACGAAAGCTTTTGATAGGTTGTTCAAACGGGTTAAAGTGCAGAAAAATTTGATTGGGTATCTTCGTTCGGTCGAGGTAACTCGAAACGAAAACGAAGATACTTACCACCCGCATATTCACGTTTTACTTATGGTTAAGTCTAGTTATTTTAATTCCAAGGATAATTACATATCTCAAGAAGAATGGGGACAGATGTGGTCGCAATCACTTAAGGTAGACTATGTTCCTATGGTTGATATTCGAGCAGTTAAGGCACAAGGGAAAGGTCTAAAAGGGGCAATCCTTGAAACAGCTAAGTACCCCATGAAACCTATTGAAATTGAACTAGAAAAAGCTCAAGTAGTAGAAGAGTTGTACCAAGGTTTGTACAAGAAACGTCAAATCGGGTATGGTGGTCTGTTCAAAGAAATCAGAAAAAGAATGCAATTGAGTGATATCGAAAACGGTGATTTGGTTCACACATCAGAAGATGGAGATGAACTTTCGCTAGGTACAAGAATTGTAGCTCATTGGGATTTTGATAGAAAAAATTATTTTATAAAATACTAACTATAAAAATATATTTTATGCTATAGTAGAGGTGAGGTTAAAAAGTATAGAAAGGCATTAAAATACGGAAACAATAAGTAATCTTTTAATCTATCAAAAGTTATAATAAATACCTTGTTTTTTTTAAAAAAGGAGAAAATTTGTTATGAAAAAAGTTATTCTTTTTTGTTCTGTTGTTATTAGTTCATTGTGCTTTAGCATTTGTGCTAAAGCAGCTACACCTAAAGAAATTGATAGGTCTATAATTAATTCTGCTGTTGATGAAAATCAAATAGTTCAAGTATTACCTGAAGGGGGATATATTGTAAATATAGATGGTAGCTCAAATTTTGATGAATCTCTCGTAGAATATAATAACGGCACTTTGATGAAATATTCTGATTACCGTTTACTTGATGCAATAGACACTTCTTTACCTTCGTATCCATTTCCTTTTTTTAGATCCGCTTCACCTGATAAGGCGGTGCAAAATCCAAAGATATTAGCTAATGGGGAAACTTATAGGTCTCAACCTTTTTCTGGTAAAGGTTGGAGATTTTCTGAATTGAAATTTAAAGCTAAACCTTCTACAGGTTCTTGGCTTTTGTGGACTTCTATTGGCGATAGTGGTTTAGTAGGAAATGAATGGGAAGCCTATCGGACATATCAAGGAACAAGAACCTATAGAGCTGCTTTAGAATCAATTGTTCCGCAATATGTAAACGGTGATAATTCTTGGTTATTCTACTATACATTCGATCCAGTTATAGGTTCAAAATATGAAGTATCTAATTCATAGAGGTGTTTATGGAAAAAAAAATAAAAATAATAGCATTGTTATGTATTGGGTGTTTTTCTGTATTTCACTTGATAAATACCAGAACTCCTACAAGGGCTGAAGAAACTAAAATACTATCTAAAAAGACTGAAATAAATAGAAGTTTAAAAACTATGGTGGAATTAGCTAAAACAGATAAAACTATTGTTTTAGATTTGGAAACAAAAGACCCTAATACCCAACTTATAGAATATCAGGGAGGGTACTTCACATCTGTGAAAGCTGATGAACCTTTTGTTGTAGAAATTCTTAGCCCAGATGAAAAAACAGTTGTTTATCGTGATGATGAACCAACTACGGTAGGAGAAGTACTAGAAGCGATACAAGAAAAAAATAAGTAATTATACTTAGAAAAAAATCTTCTGAAAAAACCGATTTGTGAGTCGGTCTTTTCTTTTTGTTCCCAAATGTTCACAAGGTATTTTAAAGTGTCTTAGAAACGATTTTAGGAGTCCCTCTGAGCGATTTATGCCGTGAAAGCTAATTGACAATAAGCAAAGGCAAAGTACGCTAGAACGGGACGAGCCGAAAGGCATTAGCGTTTCGAGCCGACACGGACAAAGTACGTCCGCCTTTGGTTACTTGTTGTCAATTAGACCATGGAATAAAGCAAGCGAAAAAGGGTGCTCTTTTTTTGATATTGGGTTGGTGGATTGTTCAAACAAATTAAGAAACAGTTAGATTTTGATGATGCAGAAAACGGAGACTTAGTTCATACTTCAGAAGATGGTGAGGATGTGTCTAGTGGAACTAAAATTGTTGCTATCTGGAATGCGACCAAGCAAAATTATTTGATAAAATAATAACTAATACAAAAAGTTAGAGAAGAGCCTCTTTGAAGGCTCTTCTCTATTTTAGATAAGGCTGAACATTCTTTTTAACCTCTTCTATGGTTGCGGATTTTATTCCTTCTATTTCGGAGCTATATTCTCCTATAGTACCATCAGGTAATATATACCTTCCATCCCCACAGTCAGTCATTTCAGAAGGTTTAACGCCAGGTTTGTAAGTGAAGATACCACTTTCTTTAGAGCCAGCAAATACTCTTTGCTCGTCTGCATATTCAGCAAAGTAGGCATTAAAGTCTTCTTTTGATTTTCCTTTCCACACTTCAATCATTTTATTAACTGTAAAATTGTTATTTAGAGGAGTTCCTTCTGCTTTAGCAGAAGATTTAATGGATACCAGCAATAATAAAGATATTACTGGTAGTAATGTAAATAGAATTAATTTGGTTTTATTTTTCAATTATGCACCTCATACACTGTATTCGCCTTAGGGTTATAAGTATAATAACCAAGAGCATTATTGGTTATGTTATTTAGGATTTGTCGTTTTCTCCTTTCTAACCTAGATAACTTTTTATCGATATATCCGCTTTCATTATATGCCAAATAGTGCTGAAAATCAATTGAGGTCAAGTGTGCGAATTTGGAAATAGAAAAACCTAAATATCTACGAACTTGTTTTAATTCTCGTGCTTCCACTATCTAAAACCTCCTAAAATCTATTGTTTTTCACAAAGTCCCGCTAAACCCTTGATATAATTGATTTTTCCTTTGTGTCTGTACCCACCTCTATCGGGCAACACCTACCGCTCCTTCTCCGTCTAAGGCGGGAGCTGGTGTTACGACGCTTCCATTTTGATTTGAACAATCTCTAAAAAAATTCTCTGAGAGGACCGTCTTTGCAGGTTAAGCTGATAATTTGTAAAATCCGCAAAGTGCTATTACATAATTTATATCTATGATACGAAAAAAGGGGTATGGATCTATAACGCGAATTAAGGTGCCTCTACGGCGTTTTAGAGAAAAATGATAATGGGGCATCCAAGATACGTTTTCAGCTCTTAAAATGCAAATATAAGTCTCTGAGAGCTATCTGAGCGATTTATGCCGTGAAAGCTAATTGACGATAAGCTAGGTCAAGTTAGACTAGAAGGGGGCGGTTGGTCAGAACGAAGTTCGACCGAACGACACATTAAAGACTAACGACCTAGGTTGCTTGTTGTCAATTAGAACATGGAATAAAGTAAGCGAATGAGGGGTTGAAATTTATGATAAACAATTTTAGAAAATAATCATGTTATAATAACAGAGTCGCATTCACTAAACAGCGCAAGTTGGGAGGTGAGACTTTATGCTGAAAGTATTTCTTGAACTTGTTTTGCTACCGTTGTTTGTCAGCGTAGTTGCAGAACTAATTGTGGAATGGCTAATTCGCAAGTGGCAAAACAAACGCGACAAATAATTTAGCCTGCGTGCCTTGAGCAAGCACAATAAAAAACACCTAGACGGCCATCTAGGTGTTTTCTTTATGCTTATATTTCTTGAACTTTTAAGCACCTTCATTGTAGCATGATAAAGTAATAGTGTCAAAAATATGGTATAATGAGTAAGTTGGAGGAAGAGTCCAAGGGCGAGGTTGTCGCGAAGCGTTAGACGACCGAAGCCTGACGGATGATTCCTCCAACAGAACCCCCTATTTCTAATAGGGGGGTAGAATTTGTCGATAGCTATATGAAAACCACTCTTAAAGCTAGGCAGGCAGCGGAGTTCGGCGATTTTGAATCTGTACACTTTTTGTCGAAAAAGTGTACCACTAAAATAAGTTAGTAAAAAAGGAGCTAAAGGCTCCTTTAAAAGACCTCAAAAGAGGTCTTTTTTTGAACTTGCGGAGCAAGTTCTTCTTATCTTGATACTAGTAGGCGATAACTCACGGGCGAAAAACGTTCTGCTGACAGCACCTAGAACCTTGGTATTACTGGGTTTTTAAACAAAAAAAAATCGCCTTTACGAGTGAACGCTTTCGTGTTATAATTTTAAGTGCTTAAGTTAAAATTCGAAAGGTTTCAAACAAAGGGATTTTTGTATCTTTTTGTAATTACAGGTAAATTATAACATGACTGAAATCAATAATCAAGAGCAAGTACTCTTGGATAAAAACAAACGTGGTAAGGCTAGGAATTGGCGAGGACGGAAAGTTATGAGTCTGAAATTGGCTGATGTGTTTGACCTTTTGAACTACCCTAAAAAAATGATTGAACGGGTTCAATCATGTGGAGATACTTTACGGTTTATTCGTCAAGAGAACGGTACTT
>NZ_JBINIY010000031.1:0-4731 GCF_043656315.1 Streptococcus hepaticus | reverse complement strand
TCTCTTGACGAAAGACAATCACCTGGCCTTTCGTGCCTTTGGTGAAAATTATTCTGCTAGGGGAAAGGATGGCATTTTAACGACTTTAGTGACGGTCAAGTGCTTTGGTGAAGGACGGATGCCCATTGATATGAGTCGCTATTTCTCAACTCCTGAACAAACAGTTGAAAATAGCCTAACCCTATAAGGAGGTGCCTATGCTTGAGGTATATCTAGGAAATAATATCAATACAAATCAAGACTTACTAACCATTTTGACGACCTATGGTGTGACTTATCGTTGTACAAAAGCGTGTGATGTAAACCGTGAAATCTTACTGTCACTCTTTGCCAAAACCATGGATTGTTTTGAGTTGCTGTCGCCACGATTTCTTCGCTTTAAACGTCAATATACGATAAGTTTGAATGAGATGGTTCAGCTTATTCTCCAAAAGCCAGACCAGAATCTTCGTCTGCCTCTCATTGTCTGTCAGAATCACGTCTATCCAGCTATTGGGCTAGACGAAGTGCGTACTTTTCTTCCCAGACAGGTAAAAGAAGAGTTGTTTCAGGCCAGTCTGATGAAACAAGTGACAGGGTAGGTGTGAAGATGAATGAACGATTTTGGGACAATTTAGAAATCATTCTGGCAGAAAAAGACCTCACTTGGGCAGAACTAGCTCGCAAAGTATTTAAAGGTCAATATGTTTATCCAAGTGAGTTTAATCGCCTCTATCAAAAATTACGGCATTACAAATCCAATCGTCTAATGCCTCAGACAAGATGGGTTGAGCGAATCGTTCTAGTCTTAGATATTGATTATGAAGATTTATTCAAGAGGTGACAATGATAAGGGTAGTTGTGTTTTTTCTAGCCATACAGCTTAACAGTCTTCTGGTGAGTTTATACCTGAAAGAGTATCTGACAATAGAGAGTGTAGTCTTGCTACAATTGGTCCTATTAAGTGTGACTTGCTTAGAGATTGCCCGTCATAAAACTCTTCAAGCAAAAAATATAACCTTAAGAAATCGTCTAAGATGGCTGCTTCTTGGTTTTGTGTCTATGGTTGCTTTTGCAGTCTTCATCAGTTTCCTATTTCCAGTTCAGACTAAGAATCAAGCGGTATTGGTACAAGTAGGAAAACAGGTTCCTCATGTTATCTTTTTATTGTTTCTGGTCAATGCAAGTCTCCTTGAAGAGATTGTTTATAGGCAATTGCTGTGGGAAAAATTGACATTCCCTTTTGTACAAATAGGCGTAACCAGTTTTCTCTTTGTTCTATCCCATGGCCCCAATCAGTTAGGGAGTTGGCTCATGTATAGCTGTCTTGGCTTGACCTTGGCTGTTGTTCGATTGAAAACTGATTGTATGACGGCAATCGCCTTACATTTACTTTGGAATAGTTTGGCTTATGTCGTAACTTTCTTGTGATACCAAAATCAAGAGTGCTTCCGTATTATGGAAGCACCTTATGTTTGATAGGGAATCGAAAAAAGAGGAGGTCACCATGTCATCTGAACAACAAGAACGTCAAGCGATGCAATACGTAGAAAGAAGTAGTTTATTGACAGTTAGAACCCTCTTAAAGCTCTTAGAATGGTCGGCTAGGCAAGCCTTAGCTCAAGATTCAGCTTATAAGATTGGGGTTCAAAAACTGGAAGAACTCCTTCAAAGCCCTTACGCAATTGAAGCGATAGATGTTAGTAAAGGTGTCCTAGATAAGCCAATCGATGTGGAGAAATTTAAGGAGTTGATGGAGTCAGAAAAACTGCCAATTGCAATTAGTTGGCAAAAAGACTATCTCTACTTTTATGCCAAGGATAAGACCTTGCTCGATCATCACTTGGACGAACTGGTGAAGAAACTGATGTCTAATCCAGAAAAGTTAGAAGGTCTAACCTTTGATAAAACCTTGGACCAAGAGATAGAACTGGCCAAAGAGAAAATTAGAGTGACAGAACCTTCGGCAGTCAAAACCAAGGAGGTGACCTTGTAATGTATTCAAGACGAAAAGCTTTAGTCTTT
The DNA here is from genome assembly GCF_043656315.1 of Streptococcus hepaticus. Taxonomy (NCBI): domain Bacteria; kingdom Bacillati; phylum Bacillota; class Bacilli; order Lactobacillales; family Streptococcaceae; genus Streptococcus; species Streptococcus hepaticus. Next base: position 2,727 of record NZ_JBINIY010000031.1, on the reverse strand, counting down.
GGACTCATGGGGCTCGCCTTTGGTTATTTCTGCCATCGTCTAACCCTGCTCTATGATAGTTTAACCAATGCCCCACCTATGGAACGTTTTGCCTACCTCTTAGGAGAGGGGTTAAATCAGGTTTTCAATCCTTTATGGCTATTTTCCTTTACTCAAAAATCTCTTCTTGCCTTTATCCTTGGGGTTCTAATGATGACACTAGTCTATCTTTATGTATCGACAGGACAGAAAGTCTATCGAGAAGGGGAAGAATACGGTTCTGCACGATTTGGAAACAGTAAGGAAAAGCGGAACTTTTACAGTAAGAATCCTTTCAATGACACGATTATGGCTAGTGATGTTCGTCTAACCTTGTTGGAAAAGAAGAAACCCCAGTTTGACCGAAATAAAAATTTGATTGTCATTGGGGGTTCTGGGGCAGGTAAGACCTTTCGCTTTGTGAAACCCAACCTTATCCAACTTAATTGTTCCAATATTGTCGTAGATCCTAAAGACCATTTGGCTGAGAAGACAGGTAAACTCTTTTTAGAAAACGGTTATCAGGTCAAGGTTTTAGATTTGGTTAATATGACCAATTCAGACGGTTTTAATCCCTTTCGCTATGTGGAAACGGAGAATGATTTGAACCGCATGTTAACGGTCTATTTTAATAATACCAAAGGAAATGGTTCTCGCAGTGATCCGTTTTGGGATGAGGCTTCCATGACATTGGTGAGAGCTATTGCCTCTTATTTGGTGGATTTTTACAATCCTCCAGGAAGTTCCAAGCAAGAGCAGGAAGCAAGACGTAAACGTGGCCGTTATCCAGCCTTTTCTGAGATTGGTAAACTCATCAAACTCTTATCAAAGGGAGACAATCAGGACAAAAGTGTTCTTGAAGTCCTGTTTGAAGATTATGCTAAAAAATATGGTCACGAAAACTTTACCATGCGAAACTGGGCGGATTTTCAGAACTACAAGGACAAGACCTTGGATTCGGTCATTGCTGTGACGACCGCTAAATTTGCCCTCTTTAATATCCAATCGGTGATTGATTTGACGCAAAGAGACACTATGGATTTGAAAACGTGGGGCACTCAAAAGACCATGGTCTATCTTGTTATTCCAGACAATGATACGACCTTTCGTTTCCTATCTGCTTTATTTTTCTCTACGGTTTTCTCCACCTTGACCAGACAGGCTGATGTTGACTTTAAAGGGCAACTGCCTATTCATGTTAGAAGCTATCTGGATGAGTTTGCGAATGTCGGAGAAATCCCAGACTTCGCTGAACAAACCTCAACAGTCCGCTCTAGGAATATGAGTCTTGTGCCTATTCTCCAAAATATCGCTCAACTCCAAGGACTTTATAAGGAAAAAGAAGCTTGGAAAACTATACTGGGGAACTGTGACAGTCTCCTCTATTTGGGTGGAAATGACGAAGAAACTTTCAAATTTATGAGTGGTCTTCTAGGTAAACAAACCATTGATGTCAGAAGTACCAGTCGTTCTTTTGGGCAGACTGGCTCAAGTTCTACCTCTCACCAGAAAATTGCCCGTGACTTGATGACGGCTGATGAAGTAGGGAATATGAAACGAGATGAGTGCCTAGTACGCATTGCAGGGGTTCCTGTTTTTCGAACCAAGAAATATTTTCCTCTCAAACATAAGAATTGGAAATGGCTTGCGGATAAGGAAATCGATGAACGCTGGTGGCACTATCATATCAATCCCCTAACCGCTGAGGAAGAGGTAGATTTGTCAGGCCATAAAATAAGGGATTTAAGCACAGAAACAACACTACATTAATAGAAATGAGGAATTATATGAATCAAAAACTATCAGGCTTTGTTTACGGAGTGGACGCCAGCTCCATGTTCTCCCAAGCTATGTCTCTATTACAAAAAGGCTTAATTGCAGTAGGAGCCTTTCTTGTTGTCATGGGTATTATCAACCTTTCAACCAACATTAAAGATGGTGGACCAGGTGTCCGAAATGCCATTCTAGAAATTGTTGGTGGGGTCATGGTGGGAGCCGCTGGTGCTTTTGTGACTCAGATTACCATTTAGGGGAGGACAGCACATGACATGATAATGAATTTTACGTCACCTTTTGTATTTCTAGCCTCTGAAAAAGTATCTAGCGACAGCCTTTTTGAAGGGTTTCAAGTGGATTTAGAATCAACCGCCAACTTGGTTAAGTCACTAGCGGACTTTAATCCGACGGTTTGGTCTTACATGACAGCCATTACCAAGGGTATTATGCAACCCTTGGGAGTAGCTATTCTTGCGGTTGTTCTCGTACTCGAATTTTCAAAAATGGCCAAGAAAATTGCAAACTCAGGTGGTGCAATGACATTTGAAGCCATGGCACCTATGATTGTCAGCTACATCATGGTCGCGGTCGTGATTACCAATACGACGGTTATTGTGGAAGCCATTATTGCCATTGCCTCTTATGTTATTGAACAAGTGGCAAGTCTTGTCACGAATGGTGGTGCTAATTATGATACCATTTCAGGCATTAAGGGATCTGGAATTGTAGGAAAAATGATTATTGGCTTTTTTGCGATTCTCATTTGGTTGGTACGAATGGCCAGCATCATGGTTGTCAATATCTTGATTACCATTCGCTTTATCCAACTCTATCTGATGATTCCTTTTGCTCCTGTTACCATTCCAACCTTTCTTAGTGATGACTGGAGAAGTGTTGGGATTGGTTACCTTAAAAACATCATGGTCTATGCCA
>NZ_JBINIY010000030.1:0-4731 GCF_043656315.1 Streptococcus hepaticus | reverse complement strand
ACTACTGACGAAAGACAATCACCTGGCCTTTCGTGCCTTTGGTGAAAATTATTTTGCTAGGGGAAAGGATGGCATTTTAACGACTCTAGTGACGGTCAAGTGCTTTGGTGAAGGACGGATGCCCATTGATATGAGTCGCTATTTCTCAACTCCTGAACCGACAGTTGAAAATAGCTTAACCCTGTAAGGAGGTGCCTATGCTTGAGGTATATCTAGGAAATAATGCCAATACAAATCAAGACTTACTAGCCATTTTGACGACCTATGGTGTGACTTATCGTTGTATAAAAGCGTGTGATGTAAACCGTGAAATCTTACTGTCACTCTTTGCTAAAACCACGGATTGTTTTGAGTTGCTGTCGCCACGATTTCTTCGCTTTAAGCGTCAATATACGATAAGTTTGAATGAGATGGTTCAGCTTATTCTCCAAAAGCTAGACCAGAACCTTCGTCTGCCTCTCATTGTCTGTCAGGATCATGTCTATCCAGCTATTGGGCTAGACGAAGTGCGAACCTTTCTTCCCAGACAGGAAAAAGAAGAGCTGTTTCAGGCCAGTCTGATGAAACAGGTGACAGGGTAGGTGTGAAGATGAATGAACGATTTTGGGACAATTTAGAAATCATTCTGGCAGAAAAAGACCTCACTTGGGCAAAACTAGCTCGCCAAGTATTCAAAGGTCAATATGTTTATCCAAGTGAATTTAATCGCCTTTATCAAAAACTGCGACATTACAAATCCAATCGTCTGATGCCACAAACAAGATGGGTTGAGCGTATTGTTCTAGTCTTAGAAATTGATTATGAAGATTTATTTAAGAGGTGACAATGATAAGGATAGTGTTGTTTTATCTAGCCATACAGCTTAACGGTCTTCTGGTTAGTTTATACCTGAAAGAGTATCTGACAATAGAGGGTATAGTCTTGCTACAATTGGTCCTATTAAGTGTGACTTGCTTAGAGATTGCCCGTCATAAAACTCTTCAAGCAAAAAATATAACCTTAAGCAATCGCCTAAGTTGGTTGCTTCTTGGTTTTGTGTGTATGGTTGCTTTTGCAGTCTTCATCAGCTTCCTATTTCCAGTTCAGACTAGGAATCAAGCGGTATTGGTACAAGTAGGAAAACAGGTTCTTCCTATTATCTTTTTATTGTTTCTGGCCAATGCAAGCATCCTTGAAGAGATTGTTTATAGGCAATTTCTGTGGGAAAAATTGATATTCCCTTTTGTACAAATAGGCGTGACCAGTTTTCTCTTTGTTCTATCGCATGGACCCAATCAGTTAGGGAGTTGGCTCATGTATAGCTGTCTTGGCTTGACCCTGGCTGTTGTTCGGTTGAAAACTGATTGTATGACGGCAATCGCCTTACATTTACTTTGGAATAGTTTGGCTTATGTCGTAACTTTCTTGTGATACCAAAATCAAGAGTGCTTACGTATTATGGAAGCACCTTATGTTTGATAGGGAATCGAAAAAAGAGGAGGTCACCATGTCATCTGAACAACAAGAACGTCAAGCGATGCAATACGTGGAAAGAAGTAGTTTATTGACAGTCAGAACCTTCTTAAAGCTCTTAGAATGGTCGGCTAGGCAAGCCTTAGCTCAAGATTCAGCTTATAAGATTGGGGTTCAAAAACTGGAAGAACTCCTTCAAAGCCCTTATGCAATTGAAGCGATTGATGTTAGTAAAGACATACTGGATAAGCCAATCGATGTGGAGAAATTTAAGGAGTTGATGGAGTCAGAAAAACTGCCAATTGCAATTAGTTGGCAAAAAGACTATCTCTACTTTTATGCCAAGGATAAGACCTTGCTCGATCATCACTTGGATGAATTGTTGAAGAAACTGATGTCTAATCCAGAGAAGCTAGAAGGTTTAACCTTTGATAAAACCTTGGATCAAGAGATAGAACTGGCCAAAGAGAAAATTAGAGTGACAGAACCTTCGGCAGTCAAAACCAAGGAGGTGACCTTGTAATGTATTCCAGGCAAAAAGCATTTGTCTTTGGTCTCTTGGGTCTCGCCTTTGGCTATTTCTGCCATCGTCTAACTCTACTCTATGATAGTTTAACCAATGCCCCACCTATGGAACGATTTGCCTACCTCTTAGGAGAGGGGTTAAATCAGGTTTTCAATCCTTTATGGCTATTTTCCTTTACTCAAAAATCTCTTCTTGCCTTTATCCTTGGGGTTCTAACGATGACACTAGTCTATCTTTATGTATCGACAGGACAGAAAGTCTATCGAGAAGGGGAAGAATACGGTTCTGCACGGTTTGGAACCAGTAAGGAAAAGCGGAACTTTTACAGTAAGAATCCTTTTAATGACACGATTTTGGCTCGTGATGTTCGTCTAACCTTGTTGGAAAAGAAGAAACTCCAGTTTGACCGAAATAAAAATTTGATTGTCATTGGGGGTTCTGGGGCAGGTAAGACCTTTCGCTTTGTGAAACCCAACCTTATCCAACTTAACTGTTCCAATATTGTCGTAGATCCGAAAGACCATTTGGCTGAGAAGACAGGTAAACTCTTTTTAGAGAACGGTTATCAGGTCAAGGTTTTAGACTTGGTTAATATGACCAATTCGGACGGTTTTAATCCCTTTCGTTATGTAGAAACAGAGAATGATTTGAACCGCATGTTAACGGTCTATTTTAACAATACCCGTGGGTCTGGTTCTCGCAGTGATCCATTTTGGGACGAGGCTTCCATGACATTGGTGAGAGCTATTGCCTCTTATTTGGTGGATTTTTACAATCCTCCAGGAAGTTCCAAGCAAGAGCAGGAAGCAAGACGTAAGCGTGGCCGTTATCCAGCCTTTTCTGAGATTGGGAAACTCATCAAACTCTTATCAAAGGGAGATAATCAGGACAAAAGTGTTCTTGAAGTCCTGTTTGAAGATTACGCTAAAAAATACGGTCACGAGAACTTTACCATGAGAAACTGGGCGGATTTTCAGAACTACAAGGACAAGACCTTGGATTCGGTCATTGCTGTCACAACAGCTAAATTTGCCCTTTTTAATATCCAATCGGTGATTGATTTGACGCAAAGAGACACTATGGATTTGAAAACGTGGGGCACTCAAAAGACCATGGTCTATCTTGTTATTCCAGACAATGATACGACCTTTCGTTTCCTATCTGCTTTATTTTTCTCTACGGTTTTCTCAACTTTGACCAGGCAGGCTGATGTTGACTTTAAAGGGCAACTGCCGATTCATGTTAGAAGCTATCTGGATGAGTTTGCGAATGTCGGAGAAATCCCCGACTTCGCTGAACAAACCTCAACAGTTCGTTCTAGGAATATGAGTCTTGTGCCTATTCTCCAAAATATCGCTCAACTCCAAGGACTTTATAAGGAAAAAGAAGCTTGGAAAACTATACTGGGAAACTGTGATAGCCTCCTCTATTTGGGTGGAAATGACGAGGAAACTTTCAAATTTATGAGTGGTCTATTAGGCAAACAAACCATTGATGTCAGAAGTACCAGTCGCTCTTTTGGGCAAACAGGCTCAAGTTCTACCTCCCACCAGAAAATTGCTCGTGACTTGATGACGGCTGATGAAGTCGGGAATATGAAACGAGATGAGTGTCTCGTACGCATTGCAGGGGTTCCTGTTTTTCGAACCAAGAAATATTTTCCACTCAAACATAAGAATTGGAAATGGCTTGCGGATAAGGAAACCGATGTACGCTGGTGGCACTATCATATCAATCCACTAACCGCTGAGGAAGAGGTAGATTTGTCAGGCCATAAAATAAGGGATTTAAGCACAGAAACGACACTACATTAATAGAAATGAGGAATTATATGAATCAAAAACTAACAGGCTTTGTTTACGGAGTGGACGCCAGCTCCATGTTCTCCCAAGCCATGTCTCTATTACAAAAAGGCTTAATTGCAGTAGGAGCCTTTCTTGTTGTCATGGGCATTATCAACCTTTCCACCAACATTAAAGATGGTGGGCCAGGTGTCCGAAATGCCATTCTAGAAATTGTTGGTGGGGTCATGGTGGGAGCCGCTGGTGCTTTTGTGACACAGATTACCATTTAGGGGAGGATAGCACATGACATGATAATGAATTTTACGTCACCTTTTGTATTTCTAGCCTCTGAAAAAGTATCTAGCGATAGCCTTTTTGAAGGGTTTCAAGTGGATTTAGAATCAACCGCCAACTTGGTTAAGTCACTAGCGGACTTTAATCCGACGGTGTGGTCTTACATGACAGCCATTACCAAGGGGATTATGCAGCCCTTGGGAGTAGCTATTCTTGCGGTTGTTCTCGTACTCGAATTTTCAAAAATGGCCAAGAAAATCGCAAACTCAGGTGGTGCAATGACCTTTGAAGCCATAGCACCTATGATTGTCAGCTACATCATGGTCGCGATCGTGATTACCAATACGACGGTTATTGTGGAAGCCATTATTGCCACTGCCTCTTATGTTATTGAACAAGTGGCAAGTCTTGTCACGAATGGCGGTGCCAGTTACGATACCGTCTCAGGCATCAAGGGTTCTGGAATTGTAGGAAAAATGATTATTGGGTTTTTTGCGATTCTCATTTGGTTGGTACGAATGGCCAGTATCATGGTTGTCAATATCTTGATTACCATTCGCTTTATCCAACTCTATCTGATGATACCTTTTGCCCCTGTTACCATTCCAACCTTTCTTAGTGATGACTGGAGAAGTGTTGGGATTGGCTATCTTAAGAACATCATGGTCTATGCCG
>NZ_JBINIY010000003.1:0-185435 GCF_043656315.1 Streptococcus hepaticus | reverse complement strand
AAGCAGACTAGGTCTGCTTTTTTGTTTCTATTCTTCCTCTGGGTAAGTCATTCCCCATTCTTCACGGAGGTCTGTCATCATACGCATGACATCACGCGAATAGTTTAGGTAAGTGTGGTTTTGGGCCCCGGCAATACTTGCTTCCATGTCCAGAACTTCATATTGCAAGGCTTGGTCGGTAGCCCCCACTTCAATCGTTTCCTGTTTGCCCGTATCCATGTAGGTAATAACTGCCTTTTGCCCACGGGGATATTCATAGAGTTCGATGTAGGCTTTGTCATAGGCCAAAAGTCCACGTTTAGGCTGTTTGGCATGCAAGGATAGGCTGACCGTCGCCATCTGGCCATCCGGATTTGTTAAAAGAATGCCAACCTGCTCATCTACACCTGTCGGAGCAAATTTTACCTGCGATGCTAACTGGTCTGGGCTAGAAGACATAAACCAACGCACAAATGATAAGGCATAGACACCAATATCCAACAAAGCTCCACCAGCTAGGTCACGGTTGAAAAAGCGGTTATTCATATCGTATTCTTTGTAACTACCGAAATTCATCTGAATCATCTTCAACTCACCAAAGGCACCACTGTCTGCCATACTCTTCAACTGACGATAGATGGGCATATGGAAAATCGTCATGGCTTCTGCCAACAGCACATGATTCTCTTCAGCTAATTGAATCGCTTCTTCCAATTCTTGACTGTTCAGCGTAATGGATTTTTCACATAAAACATGCTTGCCTGCCGCCAAGGCTTGGCGGAGGTAGTTGATATGGGTATTATGCGGTGTCGAAATGTAGATAATATCCACTTCTGGGTCTGCAAATACATCTTCTATTTTTTCATAAACTTTTTCAATTTCATACTTTTGTGCAAAGGCAAGGCCTTTTTCATGCGTGCGATTGGCTACCGAGTAGAGATTACCACCCAGCGCTTGCAAGGCTTGAGCCAACTCATTGGCGATAACGCCTGTTCCTAAGGTTGCCCACTTGTACTGAATCTGTTTTCCTGTGTCCATATTGACTCCTATCTATGCAGAAAAAGCAGACGGAAATCCATCTGCTTGGTGATTAAATCGCCCAATCGCCTTTACGGAAGATTGGCACAACAGTTCCGTCTTCGCGGATACCGTCGATATCCATTTGGTCTGATCCAATCATGAAGTCCACGTGAACGTCTGAACGGTTGAGACCGATTGCTTCCAACTCTTCTTCTGACATTTCAGTTCCACCTTCCACACAGAAAGCGTAGGCTGCGCCGATTGCCAAGTGGTTTGAGGCATTCTCATCAAACAAGGTTGTAAAGAAGGTAATATTTGATTGTGAAATTGGACTCTTATCTGGCACCAAGGCTACTTCTCCCAAAGCACGAGCTCCTTTGTTGTCAAAGACCAATTTCTTCATGACTTCGTCGCCTTTTTCAGCAGAAACATCCACAATCTCACCGTCTTTGAGGGTTACTTTAATGCCTTCGATGATGTTGCCGTTATAGCTGAGTGGTTTTGTAGAAGTCACATAACCGTCTGCTACACGGAAATCTGGTGCAGTGAAGACTTCTTCTGTTGGCATATTGGCGATGAAGTGCTCGCCTTGAGCATTGTAGCTACCAGCTGCTTCCCATGAATGGTGTTTTGGTAAGCCAAGTGTCAAGTCTGTACCTGGTGCTGTGTAATGCAATTTTACAAACTGCTCATCATTCAAGACTTTTGCTTTGGCATTAAGACGGTCTTCGTGCTCAGCCCAAGCTTGGATTGGGTCTTCTTCATAGATACGACAAGTTTTGAAAATTTGGTCCCAAAGGAGGTCCATAGCCTCTTCTTCGCTTGCAGCTTGAGGGAAAACTTTTTGTGCCCAGGCAGTTCCTGATGCAGCAGCCAAGGTCCAGCTAACTTTGTTAGCTTGGGTTGCAATACGAAGTGGTTTCAAAGCGATGCTGGCTGCCCGCGCAGCTTTTGATAATTTCTCAGGATCAACGCCATCAAGAGCTGCTGGATCTTCTGACAAAATAACCAAACGACTAGCTTTGTTATCTAGCCAATAATTCATCTCTGCAATCTTGTAATCTGGCACATTTTCCAAACGCTCAGTCGGAATGTTGAGGTAGTTTTGGCGAGTAATGAAGTCATCATTCCATTGAACCAAGACTTCCTTAGCGCCGAGAGCATAGGCCTCTTTGACCAAAAGACGAGCCAATTCAGCTTGATCAACACTAATACGAAGCACAACAGTGTCCCCTTCTTGAACATTGATACCCGTAGATACGAGCAACTTAGCATATTTTGCAAGATTTTCTTTGAAATTTGGTAATACCATGGGAATCTCCTTTAATATAATACAAAAGTCATTATACCATAATTAGATACAATAAAGAAGAGGCTACAAGTTCACCTCTTCCTTCAACTATTCTTCCATTTTCGTCTTCTCAGACACATTTTTCGCCAGAGGCAAACATTTACGAAGCCATCACCAAGGCACAGAGCTGCTAAGAAGAACCACATGCCAAGCATAGCTAAACTAAATTTTGACACTAAAAGATTGACCAAAAGTATGGTAATAACCGTTAGAAATAGCCACATAACAACGAGATAGAAAAGACCAATCCAGCTTAGATAATAGAGAAACTTGCTAAAACGACGATCTTTGGACTTCCAACCAATCAGCCAGATGATTACTGGTACCAAAAGAACAGTCAGATCTTGAATTGCCATACTAATCTCCACTTCTGAAAAATTCTACAAAACACCACAGACCAAAACTGATAAAAGTCCCCATCTCAATCCATGCCGTTCCAACAAAACCATCTGTCACCAAAAAAGGCAACCAAAACAAGAGTAGAACCAAGGCAAAGGTCCAAAATCTCCGTCGATAAACATCCATATCCTGCAAGAATTGGTTAAATCGAGACACAAGATATACCACTAACATCATATAAAAGTAGTAGGCCAGCGTCTGCCAAGCAAACTTATCAATGATAATCAAAAGAACAAAAATTGCAGAAATCGTAACCCAACAAAGATGAGCGAGTGTGATTCGAGGAAACTTAGACATCATTTTACCTCCCTTGAAAAGTAAATAGGAATGAATCGAATGCAACTAGCACCAATACGTAGACTACGATAGCTTGTAAACAAGAACAGCAAGAATAATAGAACGACCGATACATGATGAAAGAGAGAAGTCTGACTCGAGTAAATCTGGTAAGTGAGAACAAAACAAACAAAAGCAAGTAGGAGAGCAACTGCAAAATTGAAGAAAAAACTAAGCCAGCTCATCCAAAAGTAAAAGTGACGATAGGGAGCGCCTTCTACAACTTCTTTCGTCGTAACCAAGTCTGTAAATTCATAAAATATCATCCCGACAAATTCTACTAATAATTCCATGAAACTTTTTGTTGTATCCGCTTTCTTTTATTGTATTATATCACAGACACAATTATAAAAACAAGAAAAAACAGCTCGGCTGTTACACTCTTTCGTACCTTACAAGAGAGTTAGGCAGTCGGCCATTTTTTAAAAGAGATCATCAAAAAGGCTGAGTTGGTTATCTTCTGGCATATTGCCTAAAATCCCCATTTCATCCATTTTTTCGACCAGTGTTGAGGAGAGGCCACCACGTTTGCGGAGTTCTGTCTTGGACAAGAATTCTCCGTCCTTGCGGGCTGCGACAACTTGCTTAGCAACGTTCTCACCCAGTCCATCCATGGCAACAAATGGCGGTATCAGCGTATCCCCTTCGATCTTGAAGTCAATGGCGTCTGAATTGTAGAGGTCCAATTTTCCAAACTTGAATCCTCGTTCCAACATTTCATTGACAATTTCCAAAGTGGTATAGAGGTCAATTTCTACATTGGAAGCTTCATTGCGCTGGCGCTTATCTGCGATTTCCTTGAGTTTAGCCTTGACCTTGTCCAATCCACCCGACATGGTCGCCAAGTCAAAAGCTTTAGCGCGGATTGAAAAATAGGCACAGTAGTAATAAAGTGGGTGGTGAACCTTGAAATAGGCCACGCGCAGGGCCATCATAACATAGGCTGCCGCATGAGCTTTGGGGAACATGTACTTGATTTTTCCACAGGATTCAATGTACCAGTCAGGGACATTATTTTCCTTCATAGCCTGAATATAGCCGTTGCGCTCTTCTTCAGAAATCTTAAGCCAAGCCCCCTTACGCACCCGTTCCATGATAGTAAAGGCCATCTTAGGTTCCAAGCCTGCATGCATGAGGTAAACCATGATATCATCCCGACAACCGATTACCGTAGACAGGTCCGCAATACCTGCCTTGATCAAATCTTGGGCATTTCCAAGCCAAACGTCGGTACCGTGTGAAAGACCTGATAACTGTAAGAGCTCCGCAAAAGTCGTCGGACGCGTCTCTTCCACCATGCCCCGTACGAAGGTGGTCCCAAACTCTGGAATCCCCAACATACCTGTCGGTGTGCCAATCTGTTCTGGCGTAACTCCAAGAATCTCTGTCCCAGAAAAGAGCGCCATAACCCCCTTGTCATCGGCAGGAATAGTATTGGGATCAATCCCTGATAAGTCCTGCAACTTCCGAACCATGGTCGGGTCATCATGACCCAGAACATCGAGTTTTAGGACGTTTTCATCGATATCGTGGAAGTTAAAGTGAGTGGTCTGCCAAGCAGCCTCAAGGTCATCTGCTGGATACTGGACCGGTGTAAAGTCATAAACATCCATGTAGTCAGGAATAACAACGATACCACCAGGGTGCTGGCCTGTATTTCGCTTAACGCCTGCGGCGCCAGCCGCTAAGCGTTCCACCTCTACATCACGGTAGAACTTCCCATAATCCCGCTCGTACCCTCGGACAAATCCATAGGCCGTTTTGGCCGCAACCGTACCCACAGTCCCTGCACGAAAGGCGTATTGTTCCCCAAAAATATCCCGAACATCCAAGTGAGCAGACGGCTGATCTTCACCTGAGAAGTTCAAGTCGATATCGGGAACCTTGTCCCCGTCGAACCCAAGGAAGGTCTCAAAGGGAATGTCCTGGCCATTTTTCGCTAACTTGTGACCACATTCTGGGCAGTCCTTGTCGGGCATATCAAAGCCCGAACCATAGGAACCGTCCGTGATGAACTCACTGTACTGGCAACTCGGACAAACATAGTGCGGCGGCATGGGATTAACTTCTGTAATCCCGATCATGGTCGCTACAAAACTAGAGCCGACAGACCCCCGCGAACCAACCAGATAACCCCGCTGATTGGAACGGTGCACCAGCATCTGAGAGGCTAGGTAAATCACGGCAAAGCCATTCCCCAAGATAGAGGTCAATTCTTTTTCAATCCGTCGGTCAATGATATCTGGCAGTGGATTTCCGTAGATTTCAAAGGCCTTTTTATAGGTCAATTCAGCAACCGTCTCCTCAGCCTTTTCAATATAGGGCGTGTAGAGATCGCGCTTGACCACTTCCACTTCTTCGAAGCGCTCCAGCATGAGATTTGGATTAGTGATGACAATCTCACGCGCTAGATTGTCACCTAAGAAGGCAAATTCATCTAGCATTTCATTAGTAGTACGGAAATGAGCTTTGGGCAATGGAGCTGGCTGAGCAGCTTCTCCATGACCAATTGGACGGTTAATCATAGCTCCTTGCCCCTGAGCTCGCACAATAATTTCACGGTAAATTTCTTCTTCTGGATCAATGTAATGCACATTTCCCGTCGCAAGGACAGGCAAGTTGGCACGACGCCCTACTTCAATCAAGTTTTTAATCAATTCATGGATTTCATCCATGTTCTTGAATTGTTCCCGAGCAATGAGTGGTTCATAAAGAGCTGGTGGCATGACCTCGATAAAGTCATAATAGGCTGCTATTTTGACCGCTTCATCCAGACCTTTAGACACCAGAACATCAAAAACTTCCCCTTCTTGACAGGCTGTTCCTAAAATCAAGCCCTCACGGTGAGCATCAAGTACCGTCCGTGGAATCCGAGGGACCCCTTCAAAATACTTGGTATTGGACAAGGAAACTAGCTTAAACATATTTTTCAAGCCTGTTTGATTGGTCACATAAAGCGTAGCATGTTTGACACGGGCCTTTTTATAGGAATCCTCTGCAATCAGACTAGTATTAAGTTGACTGAGGTTGAAGAGACCGTGTTTTTCATAGGTTTCATTAAGGAAAATGAAGAGCAGGCGACCTGTTGCTTCCGCATCGTAATTGGCCATGTGGTGGTGCTCCAAGGCAACCCCAAAGCGTTTGGTCAAAGGTCCCAAACCATGTCGCTTGTATTCAGGGTAAAGATTGCGGGCAAATTCCAGCGTATCAATCACCGGCTGGCTAATCTGCGACAAGCCATGACGCTCATAGTTGGCATTCATAAAGCCCACGTCAAAGCTGGCATTGTGGGCAACCAAGACTGTTCCCTCACAAAACTCTTGGAAGGACTGGAGCACCTGCTCCAAAGGACGAGCATTACGGACATGCTCATCTGTAATCCCCGTCAAATCTGTCGTAAAGGCGGATAGGGGATGACCTGGATTGATAAATTCATCAAATTCTGCAATAACATTTCCCTTGTGCATCTTAGAAGCCGCAATCTGAATCAGGTCATTGTAAACCGCTGAAAGTCCTGTCGTCTCCACGTCGAAGACTACATAAGTAGCTTCTTTCAAGTCTACATCCGCTTCATTATAGACAATCGGAACACTATCTTCAACGACATTGGCCTCCAAGCCAAAAATGGGCTTAATTCCTGCCTTGCGCGCTGCATGATAGCCATGTGGGAAGGACTGAACATTCCCGTGGTCGGTAATAGCCACCGCCTTATGCCCCCACTTAGCGGCACGCGCTACCAAGTCTTCAACTGGTGGCAGAGCATCCATAGTAGACATATTGGTGTGGGCGTGAAACTCAATCCGCTTCTGGTCCTCTGGCATGAGGTCCTTGCGAATGTCACGCTTGACTTCCTGTACTTCCTGCACATTCATGGTCAAGTCACGGGTAAAATTGTTGGTCTCCACATTCCCTCGAACACGGAGCCAATTCCCTTTTTTAACCATGTCAAATTTCTGGGCTTCTTCTTCATTTTTTGCCCATTTTTGCAAGGTAAATGACGAAGTGTAGTCTGTCATCTTGAAATTGATGATGACCCGCCCCGTCCGCGTTACCTTGTGCTCCGCTTCAAAAACCAAACCTTCAAAGACAATCCGATTTTCTTCCGTTTCCACCTCAATCATAGGGGTGATTTCTGCCTTGTCCAAGTTAACCTTGGCAGGGCGAGATTTTTTGAATTCTTGGAAAGAAGACTGCGGTGCGGCTTCAGGTGGTGGTGCCATTTGTGCCAACTGCTCTTGCGCTTCCAGATTTTCTAAATTAGCTTGTTGGTAGATTTGCTCATTTTGCGCTTGGAAATCTGCCTCCAACCTTTCTGTCATTTCTTGACAAATTCGAAGATCGAGCTTGATGCCTGCAAAGCCAAAGCGTTCAAATTGCTGCAGGAGATTTGGCAGATGATTTTTCCGAAAGTGAGTCGTATCAATGGTTTCAGGTCCCTTCACATACAATGTTCCGTCCTCAAATTCCACTTCCAGACCTTGAAAAAGAGCTTTAAATCCTGCACTCTGACACAATTCCTCACTAAAAGCTTCCTGATAGTAAGCCTGCAAAACTGCTTGTTCAAAAGAAGGATTTTCAGTCACAATCTGAAAACGAGCCTGATTACCAGTCTTAGAAAATTCATTGACCAAGCGCGCCTTAAAATGCTGATAATCTGCTATGGCTAAGGTCTGGTCGAAACGGAAAGTAAAATCCCAAATCTTGCTGACCTTATGCACCAAAACCTGCTCAATTTTCCCAGTCGAAAAAACACTTGACGTCATCCCATCAAGCGGCATTCCAATCTGTTGCAATAAAAGTTGAAATTTATCAGACATAGCTTCTCTCTCGTCGTATTTTATCTTTTCATTTTATCATAAAGAGAGGATTTTTTCGAGGAAGAGGTGGGAAGGACATACGAAAAACAGACCGAAATCAATCAGTCTGTTTGTTTGCTTGTGCTATCCCTATTCTTTCTCTGAAGTTATCTTCTGATAGTTTCATTTTGCTAACAAATTCCTCATAAGTAGCTGCCCTTGGAATGTGTAAACCTAACTTGATAATCGAAATATCTGTTCTCGCACGCACATTCTTCTCATAACTTGACCCCGTGTTTAAATAAAATGTTTGACTTTCTCTTTCAACCTCTTCTGGATAAAGGTAGTAGCCCGTTTTTGCATCAAACCGAAACATATATGTCAATACCTGAGAATAATCTTGACTTCTAATAGTGTCTAATCGTTTATATTTAGCATCTGCTACAATTCGTAACTCTGGTGATTTACTGATAAAATCCGGATAAATCAAGCCTGCTGTCGGTGTAAATAAGCGCTGAGCCCCTTTACCACTTTTATTCATTGGGTGATAGAAACAATCACCTATCAACAAATTCACATATTCTTCCCACAACCAGGCGCCATCAAACAAAACTCCATACATTTTTTGATGACCATCGCCGAGTGTATTTTTTACGCCTTGCAATATGAACAGACACAAACGTTGCAACTCCCTATACTCGCGAAAATAGGCATGTCGCAAGGGCTGTTTCTGATTGGCTAACATCACTTGGTGACGCTGACTCTGATGATAAGACACTGTCGCTTCTATAATTGCTTTCACTGACGCAGAACACTTTTTCAAAATCAGTCTACCAGCAGACTTGGTCTGAATAGCTTCAATAGTATGCCGAACCAATTGCATGAGAGTATTGTCAGATGAAAATTCCCGCTGTCTATAAGCAATATTCCCATGAAATGGACTATTTTCACGTAAATGCCGAGCCACTTCAACAACACCTTTTAATTGACTATCATTTTTTTGACAGGTCACATAGGTCTTATAAAGTCCTTTACGCATAGCCTTTTCTAAGTAATACGGGAAAAGAAAATAAAGCATGTCAACATCTTGGCGGTCCTGATTAACCGTCGTAGTAAGGTCCATTAAATTTGGAAAATCAAAGACCTTAGAAAATAGATATTGAAAGAAGAAATCTTTTTTATCTTCTGAGAAACGCGATTGAATCGTTAATTTTTCTTGATCAAACCCGATAAATCCCATTAAATTACTGGTTCGATAGGAAGTATTAAAAGATTGCAAAACCATCTGTTCTTTTATCAAATCATCAGAATCAGCTACCACTTCCGGAAAAACAAAGAGATTTTCCTTACTCATTTCTTCTAGTGTCTTATTTGCAATTTTTTGAGTTAGATGAGGAATGGTTTCAAATTTTTCAGCTGCAATCTGAAAGTCATTGTCCTTAAGAATCAGCTTATTCATCGCCATCTACTCCTATTGGAGTGCGATAATAGGCTTTTCTAAGTTGAGCCATTATCTCATCTTCCTTATATGAGCCTCTCACATAATCTTCTAAAAGTGGTTCCAATTGGTCTGTCCACAATTCCTCAAAACTCATAGATTTTAATTTTAGGAAATAAGCTGGACCAACATGATAATGACTATTTAGACCTTCCACTTCAGAAATAGCTTGATTGAGAGAAGTCATCCTACTAATCGCTTCTTCTTTTTTATCTCCTAATCCTTCTAACATTTCTGTTCGCTCATCAGCTGTGATTTCAATAAACCTAAAACGACGACGCATGGCAAAGTCAAAAGTATCAACAGACCGATCAATGTCATTCATGGTGCCAATAATATAGACATTTTCTGGAATATAAAACTTCTCTTCTGGATCCTCATGCAAATTGGCATACTGGGTCAAAACAGCACCTTCTTCCCCACGGTAGCCAGGATCAAGTGAGAAGAAGAGTTCCCCAAAGATTTTTGAAATTTCCCCACGATTGATTTCGTCGATGATAAAGACAAATTTACAATCTGTTTTTAAGTCAGTCGGTGCTTTGTAGTCTTCTAAACCAAAGCGGATTTTCAGAGTCTCTAATACTGTCTTTCCACCACTTTTATAATATGATTGTTCATCATAATTTCTATTTTTATACAATTTATAAACGTATTGACGCGGCAATGTCCATCCCGAAGCACCACTATCATAATTCACCGAAAAATTTTGACGACTGTTGACGGTCAAATAAGAGGTTTTGGTTAAATATTCTTTCTCTTCAGATGTATTTACAAAATCCAGATAATTATCCCAAGCTTGCTCAAAATTATCTTGACCACCAATTCCCACATTTTTTCTTGCCCTATCGCAAAAACCTTTAAATACACCATCCTTCAGCTCAAAACCAATATTCCCACCAACAGAAGGAGTCGGTCTCAAGCCCTCCACAAAATCTGTGTAATCGTAGCTAGGATGAAATTGGACAAAGCCAATCCGAGATTTTTCCTCATCAGACAGATCTACGTACGTATCAACTCTACCATCAGTAACAATCGTCGCCGCAATTTGTTTTGCCAGATATGTCTTCCCTGTGCCAGGCGCACCACGGAAAATGAGGTTATAAGATTTTTCTAAATAATTGACATATTTATTTTTCACACCCAGCTGCTTCTCCTCTTCTATCATTTCGTCTATGCCATCAACTTCTTTTTCCTCAATGTATTCCCGGAAATATTGGTGTAAAGTTCCACCAAGAATAGAACCGTTTAACTCAGGATATTTATTTTGAATGATTTCAACAAGTTCATGATTCTGCCTATAAACTCCTCCTTGGGTTGGCAATGGCAATAACTTGCTCCAAAATTCTTTTTGATAGCTGTTAATATTGACACCAAAAAATGGTTCGCCACCTGAGTAGATACAAAGAAGTTTGATAATCATAGCACTACGTGTAAAAAAAGAATTTCTTGTGTTACGAGTATCAAAAACTGAATTATCAAAATCAAAGGAAATTCCAGCCGAAATAATTTCGTACAAATCATTTTTTAGATTAGTAAACTTCTCTTTTATTTGCTCTTCAGAAATCACTTGGTTCCTATGGTCAACATAGGCATTTTTCTTTTTGCTCCAGTAGATGCCGAATTTTGAAGCTGCTCCACCACCAATCCCTATGTAGAGATGTTTATATTTTCCTTGTTCGATTAAATAGCAGAGCGATTGATTCTGACTCCCTTTGCCAATAACATATTCATCAATCGTCATTGTTTGTAGCCTCTCAAGAGGCCATTCTTCAATAAATTCTTCCCTTAGTTTACTATTAATTTCTTGGTTATACTGTGCAGCAGCCAAGAGTTCTTCTCTGTTAGACTCAAACCACTTATAAAAGTCTTCTAAACTCGGTTGACGAGATTCGTTTTCTACCTTTAGATATTCTTTCTGCGAAGTATTATCAGTCATTTTGATGCTCCTTAGCTCTTTTTTCAGTATAACATATTACAAGTATCTTTCAGTATTAAAAATAATTTTTTCACTTCCCATATCAAAAAATCGGATATCATAATTCGTAAAATAGTTCAAAAAAAGGACAGCTAGTACTAGCTATCCTCTAACTTCAATTATTTTTTCTGCGTCAAAATTTGCAGGATTTCAAGGAGTTGATCTACGTGGACTTCGACTGTGTCGCCAGTTCCTTTGATTTTGACTTCGACAATGCCGTCTGCGGCTTTCTTACCAACAGTGACACGGATCGGCAAGCCAATCAAGTCGCTATCAGAGAATTTAGAACCGACACGCTCATTGCGGTCATCGGTCAAGACTTCATAACCTGCGCTGACCAAACTTGCTTCGATTTGGTCTGTCAAAGCCATAGCCGCTTCATCCTTGATGTTAACTGGGATGAGGTGAACATCAAACGGCGCCAATTCTTTAGGGAAATTAATTCCCCACGCAAAACGGTAGTCGCCTTTAGGTGTTTTGTTAACAAAGAGGCGAGCATGTTGTTCCAAGACCGCTGACAAGAGACGGCTGACACCGATACCGTAGCAACCCATGATGATAGACATAGATCGACCATTCTCATCCAAGATACTGGCATTCATGCTATCTGTATAGCGAGTTCCAAGCTTGAAGATATGACCGATTTCAATACCACGCGCAAAGTTCAAGACACCTTTTCCATCTGGAGCGATTTCGCCCTCTTTAACTTCACGAATGTCCACATATTCTGTCACTTGGAAATCACGACCAGCATTCGCACCTGTATAGTGGAAACCATTTTCATTGGCGCCAACAACCGCATTTTTAACATCTGCCACCTTGCGGTCTGCAATCACAATCACATCTGCTGGCAAACCGACTGGACCAAGAGAACCAAAGTTTGCTCCGAAAAGTTTTTCAGCATCTGCATCTGTCGCCACGTCTAAGAAGTCTGCTGCCAAATGATTTTTCAATTTTACATCATTCACTTGGTCATTGCCAACAAGAAGGGCTACAACTGGTTTTTCATCTGCGATGAAGAGCATGGTCTTGATAGTTTCTTCTTCAGATACATTCAAGAAAGCAGCCACTTCGTCGATTGACTTGCAGTCAGGTGTTTCAACTTTGACAAGCTCTTCTTCGGCTACAACCTTAGTTGATGGTTTGTATTCATTACTTGCCATTTCAAGGTTGGCAGCATAGTCAGACTCTGTAGAGTAGGCAATGGTATCTTCACCAGATACAGACCATTTGAGCAATTCAGCCTTAATTTCTTCTAAAACATCTGCTGGAATTTCGTCAAATGAAGCAACAGATTTGTCTAAGACAACCCAACGGTCCAAGTCTGTGCGGTCTGGAGTAATAGCCATAAATTCTTGGCTGTCCTTACCACCCATGGCACCACCGTCACCGATAATGGCCTTGAAATCAAGTCCGCTACGAGTGAAGATTGCTTCATAAGCACGTTTGTAATCGTCATAGGTCTCATCCAAACTTTCATAGTTAGCATGGAATGAGTAGCCATCTTTCATGATAAATTCACGACCGCGGAGAAGACCATTACGAGGACGTTTTTCATCGCGGTACTTTGATTGAATTTGGTAAATGTTGAGTGGTAATTGTTTGTAAGACTGGATGGCATCGCGCGCAAGCAAGGTCACTGTTTCTTCGTGAGTTGGTCCCAAGATAAAGTCTGAACCTTCACGGTTTTTCAATTTGTAGAGATCATCACCATAAGTGTCGTAACGACCAGATTCGCGCCAAATGTCCGCTGACAAAAGGGCTGGCGCTAAAAATTCAACCGCACCAATCTTGTCAAACTCCTCACGCATAATCGTTTTAGCCTTTTCAATCACACGGTTAGCCAGCGGCAAGTAGCTATAAATACCAGCTGAAATCTGACGAACATAGCCAGCGCGTAAGAGAAGAGCATGACTAATAACTTGAGCATCACTAGGCATTTCGCGTAGTGTTGGAATAAGCATTTTTGACTGTTTCATAATTCACATAAACTCTCAAAGAGAGAACTTGTATCCTTTCACATATTCGATTTAGAAGAAGACTCGCATAATATCATTCCAAGTCACGGCAATCATCAAGACCACCATAACCACTACACCTGCGAGTGTGATGTAGCTTTCTACTTCTTGTTTCAAGGGTTTTCTACGAATGGCTTCTAGCAAATTGAGGACAATCTTCCCACCGTCCAAGGCTGGAATCGGAATGAGATTGAAAATACCCAAGTTGATTGAGAGCATAGCCAACAGATACAGTACCGATGTGAAGCCATTTTGTGCAGCTTGTGAGCTGACATTAAAGATGGCTACTGGACCACCGAGTTTATTGATATCAAAGCGAGCAATGAGATTTTTCAAAGCCGTAACAACCATGACAGCCGTATCACCTGTTTGCTGCAAGGCGCCTTGAACCTTGTCTAAGATTCCTGTTTTAAGGGCTGCAGACACACCAAGATAATAGCTCTTTCCTTGTTTCTTAGTGGTCACCTGCAAGGTCTTTTCCTGGCCTGCATGCTCTACTACCACGTCCAAGGTTGGTGCAGTTTTAGCATCTTTAGTAGCTCTTGCAACAGCGCTAGCGATTTCCTCATAATTGGTCATTTTCTGACCTTGGATAGACAAAATCTTGTCTCCAGTCACCACTCCAGCTGCTTGTAAGGCACCACCGTCCACTACCGAAATGGTATTTGTTGAGGTATCCGCTACCCCACCTTGCATGAAAATCAAGATTAAGAAAGCCACAAATCCTAGAATAAAATTATTCATAGGACCTGCAAAGTTAGTGATGAGACGCCCCCAGATAGAGACATTTTGATACTGAACATCGAGCGGCGCTATGCGAACTTCTGTCCCATCTTCCTCAACAATGGTCGCATCATGGTCTACCTTGTAGGTCTGACTTTCTTCCAGTACCAAGCCTGTCATTTCCAGCTTGTCTTCAAAGTCAAAAGTCGTCACATTCATAGGTAGACTATTATTGTCCAACTGCTTATCGGACAGATTGATACGGGTCACGACACCATCCTCGTTTAAGGTGAGACTAGCAGGTGTTCCCGTTTTAATTTCAGTTGTATCTTCACCCCAGCCAGCCATACGAACATAGCCACCCAGAGGCAAAATACGGATCGTGTAAGCCGTCCCATCTTTTCCGATATGTGAGAAGATTTTCGGCCCCATCCCAATGGCAAATTCCCGCACAAGAATGCCAGATTTTTTCGCGAAATAGAAATGACCGAACTCGTGAACAACCACGATTACGCCAAATACAAAGATAAAAGCAATAAGTCCCTTCATAGATTCTCCTTAAAATAAACCAAAGAAATGCATGATTGGGAAGACAAAAATCATACTGTCAAAGCGGTCCAAAATCCCACCATGCCCTGGAATCAATTTACCAGAATCCTTAACGCCAAAATGACGCTTAATGGCACTTTCTACCAAGTCTCCAAATTGTCCAAAAACGGAGAAAATAGCAATCAAGAAGAGCATGGTTACAAAGGAATGACCAGCTTTTACCGTACCGTCTACCAGCATGTAAATCAAGCCAACGACAACTGCTGAAGCAACCCCTCCAAAGAAACCTTCTAGTGTTTTATTGGGTGAAACTTTTGGCATGAGCTTACGACGACCAATCTGGCGACCAATCATATAGGCACCGATATCCGTTGCCCAAACGATAAAGAGAGCAAAGAGAACCTTGCTGAGACTATCCATCCGAGCAGAAATCAGATTATGGAAACCAATCCCCACGTAAAAACTAGAAGCAATCGGGAAGACCACCTGCGAATAATCATACTTACCAATATTAAAAACAGTTGACCCCAAGAGCAAAAAGACTACAATGGCAAAGGCGGTGTAACTTCCATCCGTTGGTAAAAATGGAATATAATCCTGCATAGGTAAAGTAAGCACCAGCGCCCCTAACATCGTCAAGGCACCCTCCGTTGAATTCGGAGCTAGTCTGTGCATTTTAATCAATTCAGCTGTCCCAATCATAGCCAAAAGACCAATCAAGAGTTGGAAAGGCACCCCTCCCATAAGCAAAAACGGAATAAAAATCACTAGGGCAATGCCACCAAATATGACACGTTTTTGTAAATCCTTAGACATCTTCTTCTCCTTAAATCCCGCCAAATCTACGATGACGACGATGGTATTCTAACACTGCATCCTGCAAATCTTTTTCATCAAAATCTGGCCAGGCAACATCTGTAAAATAAAGCTCACTATAGGCTGTTTGCCAAGGCAAGAAATTGCTAAGGCGCACCTCTCCACTCGTCCGAATCACCAAATCCGGATCACGGTATTTTGTCGGTAGAACCCCTGTATAAAGGTAATCCGAAATGACCTTCTCATCAATATCACCAGGATTAAACTTAGCATCTAAAATATCCTGAGCAATCAAGCGCATGGCGTGAGCCAACTCATCTCGACCACCATAATTCAAGGCAAAATTCAAAATCAAACCCGTATTGTGCTTGGTCTTTTCTTCTGCCTTAAACAAAGCATTCTTAGTAGCTTTAGGTAAACGACGATGGTCCCCAATCATCTGAATTTTTACGTTATTGCCATGCAATTCTGGAACGTATTTGTCGTAGAATTCTACCGGCAAATTCATAATGAACTTCACTTCCTTTTCAGGTCGTGTCCAATTTTCCGTTGAAAATGCGTAAACTGTCAGCACCCGAACACCCATATCAGAAGCCGCTTTGGTGACATTTTGCAGAGCATCCATGCCAGCCTTATGCCCCATAACACGTGGCTGGAGACGTTTTTTTGCCCAACGACCATTTCCATCCATGATAATGGCGATGTGTTTCGGCACTTCAAGCGCTGTCTGCATCTTTTCTTTTTTCTTCTTAAACCCAAAGGTAAACATAGTATTTCCTCTATAATATAATCATTTTATTATACCATACTTCCTACAAATGAACAAAATGACCACCTGAACAGCTCACAAAGAAACTCACCCAATAAATAGCTAGTGAATTTGTTAAGAGAGTGATGAAAAAATTGAGGAATGAAAATAGTATGTACAGTTAGACGTACACTTTTCTTACAAAAAACAAAAAGAAAAACAGCCCTAAAGCTGTCTTTCAGGAGATATATAAAAAGATGTATTTATTTTATAGCTGTTTCCTTAAAGAAAACTTAAACTGACTAGCAGATAAGATATAGAGGAACATCCAACGGAAAAGATTGTCTGCAATGGTAGCCATCCACACTCCTGCCAATCCTAGCTGACACACATGAACCAGCAAGTAGCCCAATCCAATCCGAATGACCCACATGCCCAGACTAGTCGCATAAAAAGGCAATTTAGCATTTCCACATCCTTGCCAAAAAGCTGTGTACACCAAGATCCCAGCTGTTGCAGGCGTCCCTAAAAAGGAATAAAGACTCACTAACAAACTCGCCTCTGTTGCCATCACATCTGTCGTGTAAAAGCTTGTCAACCATTTTCCCGATAGGAAAATCACCGCAGATACTAGAGCCATGAAACCAAGCGATAGGAGAAAACTCCACCGAACAATGGCTCCTAGCTCCTCTTCCTTTTCCTGACCACGCGCATGAGCAATCAAAATGACCGTCGCCGTCGCAATTCCCATCCCCGGCATATAATTGAATTGAGTCAAGGTTTCTCCGATAGCATTCCCCGCCACAACAGCCGTCCCTAAAGACACAATCAAACTGACAATAACGACATCTCCAGCCCTCATCATCAACCGTTCACCAGCAGCAGGCAAGGCCAAATTTACTAATTCACGATCAACACCTATTCCTATCTTGTCTAGGGTAAAGGGCAGACGAGACCACAAAATAACAACTGCTAAAGCACGCGCCAGCAAGGTCCCAATGGCAACTCCTGCTACTCCACCGTGAAAGACAAACACAAAGAGGGCAGAGAAGATAACATTGACCACATTACTCAAGAGGCTGATGTACATGGGAAGCTGAGCGTGTCCACTCGCTCTCAGTATACTGCCTAGACTGGTCATCAGCCCCAGTAAAACAATACCTCCACCAACCAAGGCCAGATAGAGACCGCCCATCTGCGCCACATTTGATTCCGTCCCAAGCAATCTCAACATCCCTTGTCCTCCAAAAACGGACAAGAGCCCCAATACCAAACTAAGTAAAAGTGTCAAAAAGATAGACTGAGCAGCTTGATGTTGCGCTTGAGTCACATCTCCCTGTCCATACTTTTTGGCTACCATAGCTGAAACAGCTGAACCTAACGCAATAAAAATCGCTTGATAGATGCTGAGAATATTATTGGCTACGGAAACCCCTGAAATGGTTGCTAGACCAAGAGAGGCGACTAAATAGCCATCCACCATTCCCATAAACATCTGTAAAAAATTCTCCGCCATCGCCGGCAAAGCCAAGTCTAAAATCTTTTTTATCTGTCCCATGTATCCTAGTAATTTAAAAGGTCTAGGCTTCCCCAGACCGTACTCATCTTATTTCAAACCGAGATAGTTTTCCACTTCCGCCTGCATCTCACTTGTCGCAACAACTGTGGTATGACGAACTTCTGCTGTCGCCAAACCATGCACTGCAGCTGGTTGGGCTACTCCTGACAATTTCTCCAATTCTGCAACTGCTACAAAGTCATCTACTGGATCGATTCCCGTGATAGACTCCACTGCCACACGTGGGAATTTATAAGGACTAGCAGTTGAAGCAACCAAGGTTAGGGTCTCGTCACCAGATTTCTCATGATAAGCACGATAAACTGCTGACGCAACTGCTGTATGAGGATCTTCTACATAGCCTGCTTCGTCAAAAATACGCTTGATTTCAGTAGCCGTATCCGCTTCGCTAGCGTAACCCGCTGCAAAAAGTCCAAGAATGTCTTGGTCTACTTGAGGCAAGCTGTACTCCCCTTTTTCCGCCAAAGCTGTCATCAATTCCTTGGTCACTGCCGCATCATTTCCCACCAAGTGGAAGATGAGACGTTCCAAGTTTGAAGATACCAAGATATCCATAGAAGGACTAGTTGTTACCTTAAATTCACGTTTTTTATCATAAGTGCCCGTCTTGAAGAAATCTGTCAAAACCTTGTTTTCATTGGAGGCACAAATTAACTTGTGGACTGGAAGACCGATTTGACGCGCATAGTAGGCTGCCAAGATATTGCCAAAGTTACCAGTTGGGACAGTAATGTTGATCGGCTGACCCGCTTGGACAGCGCCAGCTTTGACCAACTGAGCATAGGCATAAACATAGTAGACCACTTGCGGTACCAAACGGCCCACATTCATAGAATTAGCTGATGAAAATTGAGCGCCATTGGTCAAGAGTTTGGCCCGCAAATCTGCATCATTAAACATGCGCTTAACATCTGTCTGCGCATCATCGAAATTGCCCTTGATGGCCACTACATGCGTATTGTCCCCAGTCTGTGTCGTCATCTGCAATTCTTGAATCTTGCTGACCGCTCCGTCCGGGTAAAAGACGATAATCTCTGTCCCAGGTACATCTGCAAAACCAGCCATAGCAGCCTTTCCAGTATCACCAGAAGTTGCTGTCAAGATGACAATCTTGTTGTCCACACCTTGCTTTTTAGCTGATGTCGTCAAAAGATAAGGTAGGATAGATAAGGCCATATCTTTAAAGGCGATGGTTGAGCCGTGGAACAATTCCAAATTGTAATGATTGCCAACCTTAATAACTGGTGCAATCACTTCTGTGTCAAACTTATTATCATAAGCATTGGTGATACAATAATCCAACTCTTCTTCTGTAAAATCATCCAGAAAAGCAGATAATACCAACTTAGCCACTTCTTGATAAGAAGCATCCTTTAACTGGGCGAAATCCAAGTTAATAGCTGGAGTTGCTACCGGCGTAAAGAGACCTCCATCTGTCGCCAAACCTTGTAAAATCGCCTGACTGGCTGTTACTTTATTATTCTCATCACGAGTTGATTGATAGACCAATGTCATGTCTGCACCTCTTCCACTTCATTTTTTCTATTGTACCATAAAATGTCAGAAAATTTATAAAAATTCATTAAAAAGAAGAGCCTCCAATCCTTTGCTAGACTGTCTACTATCTTTTCAAAATATTTATTTTTCCAATGTAAAGGCCATGTTCTTCTCACCAGTAAAGGTTAAGGTTTTGCCTGAACGTTTGTAGTGACTGAAGCTGAAATTCTCCAGTCCAATTTTTTTACCATCTGTACTTCCTGTAATCACGCGCAAGAAGGGATTGACCTTTCCAGCTGAGGAATTGGCTGTTACAAGTCCTGTTTTACTATCAAAGTTTGCACCTCCCTTGGTTGCATTTTCACTGATACTCTTATTAAACTCTTCAATTGCCTTGTCCTCTGTCAAAAAGAGGGCTTTGATGGCTTTTTCGTAGTCGTTTCCGTAGACTTGCTTGAGAACCTCTTCTTTGGTCACTCCATACTCAGAGGCTGTTTTTTCCGCATCTACCAAGATAGTTTGGTATTCTTTCTCGACCAATTTGCTATAGGCTGCGCCAAAAGCTGCGCTATCCACCTTGTAAGAGACTATAAAGTCAGCCTTGTTGTCTTTTACCGTCAAGGTGACCTTGGCATCTTTAAATAAATCACTGGCTTTCAGACCAAGATTTGAAAAATCTCCGCTCTCTTTTGTCAGGGTCTCTAAAAGATCCTTTTCCAAGGCTGCACTCCGCCAAGTTCCTGTAATATCTCCTGTACTATACCAAAAAGCAGAACCAGCTCCTAGGCAGATGATTATTGCTGCAAGGATTCCTAAAATCCATTTCAAAGGACTCTTTTTCTGAATCACAGTCTGATTTTCCATATTTATCTCCTTTTCTCTCTTTACAAGACCGCTTCTGCAATCAAACGATCAAATACACGGACATCAACACCCTTTTTCAAGTTGACCTTGATATGTCCTGCTCGTGTCCACAATTCAACTTCCGCATTAAAATCAAAGGTGCCTGCATTTTCAGTAGACCACATGTTAATCGCACTATAAGGGAGAGAATAAATCTCCACCTTTTTACCCGTCAAACCTTGAGTATCTCTGACAATCAGGCGCTTATTGGTAAAAATGGCACTGTCTCGAATAGTCGCATAGGCTGCCTTAGCAACCTCACCTGGAACTAAAAGCTGTGTGACATCTTCAGGAATCGGACATTCTCTTACAAAGGTCCAGACAAGTGGCGTTAATTCTGTCATGTAACTTCTCCTTATTCTTATATTTTATGTATTATACCACAACTATAAAACAAAAGCCCCTACCAATGGCGGGGACCTTGTTGCTTTACGTTTTTCAACGCTTAGCGGGGAAATAAATAATATTAGAGAACCAAAATTTATTTGCGACGTCCTGGACGTTCTTTGTAGCCATAGTATGCGTCAGCCATGATTTCTTCCATGTCTGCTACCATTGGCAAGCGTGGGTTAGCTGGTGAACATTGGTCTTCGTAAGCAAGAAGAGCAATTTCATGCAAGCTATCTTTCCAAACTTTTTCATCAATACCTTGATCTTTGAAGTTCATCTTGATACCAACAGCTTCACCGAGTTCGTAAACAGCTTTAGCGTAAGATTCAACCGCTTCTTCTGGAGTTGATGCAGGAAGTCCGAGCATACGAGCGATGTCTTGGAATTTTTCATCAGCTTTCCAGTAGTTGTACTTAGGCCATGTAGTTGTTTTAGATGGGCGAGTACCGTTGTAGCGGATAACGTATGGAAGCAAGATAGCGTTTGTACGTCCGTGAACTGTATGGTGAACACCACCGATCTTATGCGCCATTGAGTGGCTCATACCAAGGAAGGCATTGGCGAAGGCCATACCAGCCATTGTAGAAGCATTGTGCATTTTTTCGCGTGCTTCTGGGTCTGATTCAAGAACAGATTTTTTAAGGTATTGGAAGACAAGTTTGATAGCTTGAAGCGCGATACCGTCAGTATAGTCGTTAGCAAAGTTTGAAGTATAGGCTTCAGTTGCGTGAGTCAATACGTCCATACCAGTATCTGCAGCGATGAAGCCAGGAACTGATTCAACCAAGGCTGGGTCTACGATGGCAATAGTTGGTGTCAATGCGTAGTCAGCAAGTGGGTATTTGCGGTTGTTTTTCTTATCAGAGATAACAGCAAATGGTGTTACTTCAGAACCTGTACCAGATGTTGTTGGGATACCAATGTATTTTGCTTTCTTACCAAGTGATGGGAATTTGAAGGCACGTTTACGGATATCCATAAATTTTTGAACAAGGTCGCCAAAGTCTACTTCTGGTTGTTCGTAGAACATCCACATACCTTTAGCAGCATCCATTGGTGAACCACCACCAAGTGCGATGATTGTATCTGGTTCGAAGGCACGCATTGCTTCAGTACCACGGCGGATTGTAGTGATATCTGGATCTGGCTCAACATCTGAGAAGACTTGGATAGTCACTTTGTTCTTACGAAGGTTGAGTTGGTCAATCACACGTTGTACAAAGCCAAGGCGTTCGATAGATTTGTCAGTAACGATCATAACACGTTCAATATCTTCACATGTTTGGAGGTATTGGATAGAATTACGTTCGAAGTAGATTTTTGAAGGAACTTTAAACCATTGCATATTATTTCTACGTTTCCCTACTTTCTTGATGTTCAGAAGGTTGACAGCTGATACGTTATCACCAACTGAGTTGCGGCCGTATGAACCACATCCAAGTGTCAATGATGGCAAGAATGCATTGTAAACATCACCGATACCACCGAATGTTGATGGTGAATTCCAGATGATACGCATTGCTTTCATTTCAGTACCGAAACGTTTTGCAAGTTCTTCGTCTTTTGTATGGATGGCAGCTGAGTGACCAAGACCGTTGAATTCAACCATTTGGCGAGCTTTTTTAAGGCCATCTTCTACATCTTCAGCTTTCAAAACTGCAATAACTGGAGACAATTTTTCACGAGTGAGAGGTTCTTTTTCACCAACTTCTACACATTCAGCAGCCAAGATGTTTGTTCCTTCTGGAACTGTGAAGCCTGCTTGTTCTGCAATCCAAGTCGCTGGTTTACCAACGATGTTTGGATTCAATTTAGCGCCAGCACAGTTTTTGCTTGTACCTTTTACGCCGAAGCAGAATTCTTCAAGAAGAGCTTTTTCTTTTTTGTTAACGAAGTAAGTTTTGTAAGATTTGAATTCAGCTACAAACTCGTCGTAGATTTCTTTGTCAATGATAACCGCTTGTTCAGACGCACAAACCATACCGTTGTCAAATGATTTAGACATTACGATATCGTGAGCTGCTTGACGGATATCAGCCGATTTTTCAATGTAGGCAGGAACGTTACCAGCACCTACACCGAGAGCAGGTTTACCACATGAGTAAGCTGCACGAACCATTGCGTTACCACCAGTTGCAAGGATTGTTGCGATACCATCGTGGTTCATCAAAGCATTTGTTGCTTCGATAGATGGTTGAGAAATCCATTGGATACAGTTTTCAGGAGCACCAGCTGCAATCGCTGCGTCACGAACGATTTGTGCTGCGTGAGCTGATGATTCTTGTGCTGATGGGTGGAAACCAAATACGATTGGGTTACGTGTTTTAAGAGCAATCAATGATTTGAAAATCGCTGTTGAAGTTGGGTTAGTTGTTGGTGTAACACCACAGATAACACCGACTGGTTCCGCAATTTTTGTCAAACCTGTAATTGGATCATCTTCGATAACGCCAACTGTTTTCACACCACGCATGTTGTTAACAACGTGTTCACATGCAAAGAGGTTTTTAGTTGCTTTATCTTCAAAAACACCGCGTCCTGTTTCTTCGTGAGCATGAGCAGCCAAGATACCGTGAGCATCAAGTGCAGCTACAGATGCTTTAGCAACGATGTAGTCTACTTGTTCTTGGTTGAGTTTGCGGAACTCATCAAGAGCTACCAAACCTTTTTGAACCAATTCATCTACGTGAGCTTGAGCAGCTTGCAATTTTTCTTCAGGTGATACTGTTTTATCAGCCATTTGGGTTTCCTCCAAAATTATTTTCCCGTCAACTTTTTCTTGTTAACTTTTTCACAATAATATTGTACACCTTTTCATCGCATTTGTAAAGCATTTGTTATATATTTCACAAAATTATTTTTCTGTTTTGTGAAAAAAATCTCAAACTAGCAGTAGGACCCCGTCTTTATCTCAATATTGTGAAAAAATTCTCAAAGTTTTTTTATTTCACAAATGATTTTCAGGAAAAAATCATGCAAAAAACCACCAAAATTTGGTGATTTTTACATTTTATTTAATGTTTTCTAATACAGTTGCCAAGTCTGAAGTGATCTCGTCAAAGCTAGCTTCTACTTCTGCTCGAGTTTGGTTGTTTTTAATGATGACACGATCAGCTTCTACTTCACTTTCTCCCAAGGTCAAGATGAATTTGGCATTGAATGCATCTGCCGATTTGAACTGGGCCTTGATTTTACGTCCAAACACATCACGTTCTGCTACGAAGCCTTGTTGACGCACAGCTTGTACTAATTCCAAAGCTTTGCCATTTGCTGCCTCTCCCAAAACAGCGATATAAAGGTCCATTTCATTTTCAAGAGGGAGTTCAATTCCTTGCTTATCCAAAACCAAAAGAAGACGTTCCATTCCAAGACCAAAGCCGAAACCTGGCGTTTCTGGCCCGCCGAAGTACTCAACCAAACCATCATAACGACCACCTGCACAAATCGTTAACTCTGACTTATCCACCTGCGCCATAAACTCAAAAATAGTATGGTTATAATAGTCTAGTCCACGCACCATGTTGGTATCGATTACATAAGAAATCTTGAGAGCCTCTAGCATATCACGAACTGCATCAAAGTGGGCTTGGCTCTCTTCATCTAAATAATCCAAAATAGATGGTGCATTTTCAACTGCAACCTTGTCTTCTTTTTCCTTAGAATCCAAAACCCGAAGCGGATTTTCATCCAAACGACGTTGGCTATCCTTAGAAAGCGACTCACGCATAGGAGTCAAATAGTCAATCAAAGCCTGACGATAAGCAGCACGACTAGCACTCGAACCCAAAGTATTGAGGTGGAGAGTGATATCCTGAATCCCCAAATCGTTGAAAAGCTGGTAAGCCATGGCAATAGTTTCTACATCAGTTGCTGGATTTTTTGAACCAAAGGCCTCTACACCAACTTGGTGGAATTCACGTAAACGACCTGCCTGCGGACGCTCATAGCGGAACATTGAACCGATATAGTACATTTTCACCGGCTTTTGCACTTCTGGCGCAAAAAATTTGTTTTCAACAAATGAACGAACAACTGGCGCAGTTCCTTCTGGACGAAGAGTAATATGGCGCTCACCCTTGTCATAGAAATCATACATTTCCTTGGTAACGATATCCGTCGTATCGCCTACCGAGCGACTGATGACTTCATAATGCTCAAACATTGGCGTTCGGATCTCACCATAATTGTATTTCTTGAACGTTTCACGAACCACCTGCTCCACATACTGCCACTTGGCAGCTTCCTGTGGCAAGATATCCTGAGTTCCTTTAGGTTTTTGTAATTTCATCTTCTATCCTCGCTTATAGTATTCTCTCTATTTTATCATAAAAATGGCAGAGCTGATACTAGTCTTTCTTTTCTACTTCTGAAACCGTTTCAAGACTTTTACGCCCTCCAATAAAGTCTTCAAATGTCGTCCAAAAGTCTATCAAGAGAAAAATAAACAACAGGCCTACTTGACTTTGACAATCTCGCCATGCTTTCTGGAACATTTCTTCCTAAATCTAATCACTTATCCAAAAATTGCAAAATATTTCTCCAAAAAAGTGTCAAGTAACTTTACTTTACAAAAAAAATATGATATTCTATTACAGTTGGTAAAAAACCAAAACTTATACATCGAAAGGAAGACATAAAAATGGCAGTACCTGCACGTCGCACTTCAAAAGCGAAAAAGAACAAACGTCGCACTCACTACAAAGTAGCAGCTCCAACTGTGAAATTTGACGAAACAACTGGAGATTACTCACGTTCACACCGTGTATCGCTTAAAGGATACTACAAAGGACGTAAAATCGCTAAAGCAGCTTCAGCTGAATAATAGAAGGGAGATACCATGCGCGTAAATATTACACTTGAACACAAAGAATCTGGTGAACGCTTGTACCTTACTTCAAAAAACAAACGTAACACCCCAGACCGTCTTCAATTGAAAAAATACTCACCAAAATTGCGTAAACATGTTGTGTTTACTGAAGTAAAATAAGACAACATACAGAAAGCCTATGAAATCAACGTTTCAAAGGCTTTTTTCTTTTGATTTTAGCAAGATAACTGAATTTTAACTGATTAAAATAAATCAAATAATTATTTCTGCTAAATCTATCATAGCCTGTTCAATCTTATGTTTTCCTTTTTGCATTACATGAAGATAAATTTTTTCTATCTCCTTGCTATCCTCGGAATGTCCTACAAATTCTCGGATAACATTCAAACTAACTTTTTTATCTGCCATAACTGAAACAAAACTATGTCGGAACATATGAGGCACTATATGAATAGGTCTCCCAAAATCTACTAAATCATCAATATCTGCATAAGGTTTTCCACTCTTCTTGTTATATTTTGCAGACTGACTAGAGCCACCACGCAGAAACATTGAGATTTCTGACTGGTACAAAGGACTGCCCTGCTGATTCTTTCCCTTGACATAAATCCGAGTGAAGATATATCCCATATCCCTATAAGTAGGGTTAAACTTCGCTTGAAATCTATTTCTCTCAATGTATTTCAATAAAATCTCTTCCACTTTAGGAGACATTGGAATAGTTCTAACGCTCTCTTTGGTCTTTAGAATAGCCCTATATCGTTCCTTCTCATCGGTCAACCTTTGTTCTGCCATTTCTTTATCACTCTTGTTGTGACTTGCTCGTTGCCAATGTACTTTGATAAGTTTATTCTTGAAATCTAAAATATCTTCATTCAATCCAAGGGCTTCGCTCGGTCTCATTCCTGTCAAATAGATTATTCTTAAAACATCAGCCACTAGTTCATGATTGTGTCTCTTTGTCCACTTTTCAATAATATCAAATACTTGATTTGCTTCCTCAACTTCAAGATATTTTTCAGCTATATCTTCCCTAAGTTTCGCCTGCTCCTCTGCACTTGTAAGGGTCTTACGCTTGACCTTCTTGTTTAGAATAGGATGTTGAGAAATTGTCAATTCTCCGTACTCTACCGCCCAATCAAATATCATCTTAAGATAAATGTGAATATTTTTTGAAATTCCTTCAGTAGCATTATCAATAATACTTTGCATTTTTTCTTGCTCCATACAAAACTGCTTAAAACTCATGTTTTCATTGAAATTAGGAAAAATATGCTGATTATATACACTAACTCTACTATTCAAAGTATTCTTTGCAGGTTTAACCCTATTGACCCACCACTTAAATGCTAAACCGTATAATTCTTTATTTTCATCATACGGTCTAGCTATGTCTTTTAGAAGTACAGTCTTACTAGGCTCGATTTCTTTCGGTTTCTCTCCAGTCAACTCTAATACAGTTTCATCAATCATTGCATTCAATAACTTTGAAACTTTCGTAATCAGCTGACTATTCTTTATATCAGAGATAACTAGCTTATCTTGACCCTTGCTATCTTTTCCTGTCGGTGTTGCCTTAGTAGAATACCACCCTTTATTTTCCCCTCCTGTAAGATACTTATAGCGACTTTTTGTTATCAAGGGGTGAGTATACCTCATTGCAAATTTAACAAGTACATTACCTTTCTTAGAAGGGTCTGGTTTCCATTGATAGACCGTTAAAACTCGAGTAGTCTTACCTACTTTCATTTTCCCCTCCTTGTGCTAAGCAATAACTGCCTCGTTTTCATGGAAAATTTTATAATCAAACCAATCCTTGAAAACTTCTGCATGGATAAAAACATTCCCATGAGTTCCACAAATTCCAAAAGAATAGGGACTATTCCTCATTTGACGAATATAGTGATCCAAAGTCGGTAATTTCATACCCTTCCAGAGTTCATCTAAGAACTCCTTTTTTCGATACCAATTTTTGGTTAAATCATAATCTGACCTCGTTTTAATCTCTATCATTGAAGACATTCCTTTCTTTTGTTATAATTTAGTTAGTTAATTTTTAGAGGCGACTTGTTTTCAAGTCGTCTTTTTTTGTCCCCATAAGGGAGAACTATTCTGCTCTCGAATATATTGCTCTATATCCTTTTCATCATTATCAGTTAGCCTTGACAAGCCCTCTTTTAGTAGACCTTGAATGTAGTCCTCTGCCTTTTGAACATCATAGGCTTGATATTTTGCTGTATAGACTTTTGCCAATGTCTTCGCAACTTGTTTCTCTGTCCAAGCCTCTGACTGCCGTAATGTAGGCTTAGTTCTCTCAACGCTCAAAACAGTCTGATTTTCGGTTTTTAGATAGTCTAGCCACCACTTGACCTTTTTTCTTCTCCAACGATTAGTATCTGTCGCATTTGGTTTCACAAAACGATAGTGACCATTGATAGCCTCAAAATAGATAGATGACAGAGGACGCTTTAGAAACAATTGCTCTGCAATAATATTCGCCTTATCCTGCCAACATCTAAGTTCCGCACGAATCCAAGAGGGATATTCTACAAGCTCTTGCTTGGTAAGTTGTTCCATACGTTTATTGTAGATACACCATTGTTGATTACCTCTGGAACCTATAGCAACCGTCTCTCCAACTCGTTCTCCATTTTCTAAGACAGATTTCTCATGATACTCAAAATGCTTTGCTTTCGAGATACATAAACCTTTCTTGCAATAGTCATATACTCGCTGAACATCTAAACTACCGTCAAATATGTCGTGAGCAATATCTAAGCGAGTAAAATTAACCGAATACTGATACAACCGACCTATCAATGCTATCCAATTATTTTCGTTACCGTCCAAAAATTCTTCATATTGGCGACAACCTTGCCCTTTTAATTCGATAAAAACCCCCATTGAAGGTCTATCCTCATTAAAGTACACTTTAATCTCAGAACAAGCATAATGTCGCTGGTACTTGTTTATTCCCCAATTATTTAATGTGAAATCTTTTAAAGGAATTAAAAGAATATCAGTTAAAACACTTTCTGGAGGAATATTTTTAACGGTTACTGCAAAATAATCAATTCTGACTGTATTCATAGGGTTATGCTCCTAGAATTTTAATGTCCTCACATACTAATTTAACACCTGCCCAGTTACTTCGTGCCATGTTCCAAGCCAGTCTCACTTTAGGCTGAATCAGTTCAATAGGAACATTCAACAAAGCCTCGCTTTGAGCAAGTTTTGCAATTTTATCTACATTACCAACAATTTCTAGGTTAATAGCTTTCAAGTCATCAGTAGAAATTCCCATTTCAGTTAGAACTTTCACTTTATCGGCATCAAGGGCAGTACAAGTGATTTTCGTAACTTCTTCAGTTTTGATTTTCTCGCCATTAACCTCGTTATACCTATTATTTACTTTAGCAGATAGAATAACAATTTTTTTCGGCACTTCAAACTGTGTCATATCCAAATCAAGTTGCCCAATCTTAAGGGTAGTATCTGTCATATTGTAAGTCATAATAATTACTCCATTTTCTATTCAAAAAGTCGTATCCTACACGAAAAGTAACTCAATCCCTTCTCCCACAAGGGTTTCAATGACTTCGGTATAACCAACAAGCCGTAACCCCTTACGTATCAAGGGTTTAGAGTACATTTCATGTATGTGTGCACCCCCTATTAGTACTGGGGGTATTTTTCTGACCTCCTGCAAAGCAGTCGGTTGGCTCTTTCTCCTAGCGAAAAGAGGAACGCTCCGCTCGATTCTGCCCCCTGGGCAATCGTCCCTATTTCGCTAGTCCGAAAGACCGTCATTATTTCTAATACTCCAGTAACAGTCGCAAGCCTTATCAAAATATTCCTCAAAGTCTAGTTCATCAGACTTAAAAGGTGTTTCAACATATCTAGGTTGTGGAATCACTCCGTCTATTTGAATGTAGCCTGTCCCAATACCGCAGGTTTTATAATCAACATCTTGACTTGAAAACATCATGCGACAAGAATCCGAATCAGCAGTAGTTGACCCCAATAAGAGAGCTATTCCAAAGTTTTGTCTCATATACGTCGGAATGAAGTCACTTGAAGCCCTCTGTAAGCCAACTATGACTTCTATAGAAGCCTGTCTTGATTTAACTAGTAAACTTCCAAGATTAGACATTGCCTCTTGATAGGCTTGCTTTCCTTCTTTAGTAGTCTCTGCCTCTGTTTTGAAAGCAATCCCCTCATCTAACACAATAACAAGTGGGTAGTTCCCATTAACTTCTGCCCACGACAATACTTTTCCTTTGGAAATATAGGTATTTGGATTGTCAGCCATAACTTGAAAGCGTCTATTCATCTCCTCAACAGCTTCTCTTAAAGCTCCTGCAATTTGAAAAGGGCTATTGTAAACAACTTTGTAACCTAACCTATCTTCTAATTTCTTACCAACTATCCAAGATAGCTCGCCTTTTTTAGGATCTAGTAGCTTAACTTCAGAACCTAGCCTTAGATACTGAGCCACAAGATTCTCAATCATGACCGTTTTCCCCGATTTCGTTGACCCTGCTAAAAGCACATGTGGAGGTGAACCAAATTGCCATCCCACTTTCTCAGAAATTGTCAATTTTGCTGTTTGAAGGGTGTCTTCCCAAGTCAATCTATTTTCTGCAAATTTAGGAAAAATATAGGTCACTTGGTTAATTGTTTCTGTCATTTCTCCCAAATCTAACGAAAGCGAACTAGATAAGAGTGACCCAATTTTAGAGGCTAAATCATTATATTTATCTCCATATTTCATAGCATAAATTTCTATATTCTGTTCTGTTTCCCTATATTTTAAAACTAAATGATTAGTGATTTGTTCTATGCCATTGATAACCTGACTCTCATAAAATTTGTTAGAAACAATCATATATTGCAAATTATAGTTGATTCCATTCAGATATGCTTGCTGACATTTTTTCCAAAAGCGAAATATGAACCAAAATATACTAATAAAAAATATACCAACGATTGAACTAAGAAAATTTTCTCGAAATGAAAGAATAGTAGTCAATATCAATATCGCAAAAATAAAATAGAAAGACTTAGAAATAATGCTGCTATAAATAACTGGTATATGTAAGTTTGGTCTAACTGTTTTAAACTTCTGATTTCTCCACATCTGTAGTTGTTTGATTAGCTTCATTATCTGTCCCTCCGTGGTCATTTTCTGATAAATAACCCAACAATAACAATAAAAGTGGAATAACTAAAAAACCTCCAGCTACAAACAAAGTATCAAACCACGGAGACATCGTCCCTTTCATCTGGAATATAATATACAAAGAAATAACTAGAGCAGGATAGGTTATGTTGAACATAAATTTATAAATTTTCATAATAATTTCCTTTCATAAAACCAAAGGGGGAGAGGTTAGCTCCCCTAAATTCTAAGCCTCGGACAACGCCCCTGCAACAGCCTTAACTAAGTAGCTATATTTGAATTTAGTCCACCCTAGTCTATTTATAACATAATGATAAAAGTCAGGATTTACATCAAATTCACATTCAACAGCAAAAATAATATCTTTATTGGCTTTTCTTGAGAAGGAGCGGTGGTTCTCTTGAACACGGTCTAAAATCTTATCAGTGATAAAATCCGAGGTATTGCCCCTGTAATAATAGGACTCATTGTTAATTTTTTTTGAAGTGAAAATGTCATCAGACAAACATGAACCTGTTGTAATATGAAATGACTGACAAGCTCTATGCCACATGTCAAGCAATCTCGTTAGATAGCCAACGGATAAATTCTTACCATAAATAGTATTTCTAAGTTTTTTTGCATATGGTAATGCATCTTTTGAATCGTATATGTAGAATCCCCCAATAACTGCATCGGGAATGTATTTTGATAGCCTACGGCAATACCCTTGTTCGATAACGTCGTCAAAGGTATGAGTTCCAGTTCTTGGGACTATCTTTATTGGTACTATTATATTCTTTTTAGGTTTCATATTATGTTTCCTTTCAACATAAAAAATTCAATATGTGTGTTATTACATCAATTAATCTCTCCTCTAGGTGAAGCTCTAATCATAGAATCTCCTTTATATATTCTTGGTGGTCACACAAAGATACAATGTTAGGATAAAATTAAACCTAATAAAAGGTTTAAAGTATTTCTTTTTGATACTGCTTATATCCAGCAAAAATGACTAATTTTATAATATAGGAAAGCCTCAAAATTCGTCTATTATTTTCTCCCATAAATTTTCTTTGATAGCTTTCTAATCCATTCCAAATTTCATCATCTAAATATAATTTAGGGGTTGTACTAGCGTCAGAATCTATTTTAAAGCTTAACTTATCCATCTCTTGTGCTAGCATATCCCAGTCCTCACTATCATAGCTAGTAGTATTTCTGTAACACATTTCAACAATACTAGAAAAACTAACCTTAAACGAAATATTCCTAGAAATCCCATTTAAAACTGGAAAATCACTCAACAAACTATTTTCTGCTTTTTCAATTAGTCCTTGAGCTATTTCTTCTTCTAGCTGCTTTTGTTTCCAATTTATCAATTCATCAACCCAGAAAGTAGTAACTGAAGCTAAACGAACACTTTTATAGATTCTCATATTCCCTCTCTTTTTGTATCTTTGTATAACCACTATACCATGAGTTGTGATACTTGTCAACAAATAACTGAAAAATAACTGATTAAACTTCAAGTAATCTACAATTCACTATATATCACTCGCTTTCTATCCGATATAAAGCCTGTCAGATAAAGCTTTCTAAGTATCATAATACTTCATTAAAATAACATTTTCTTTACTGAAGTTAAGTAAGGGGTTCACTACACGTCATTAGACGTCAAAACATTGATTTTAAGCGATTTTTGAATTTTTGAAGTTCATTACATTGCAATATAAATCAATAAGAACTCTACCTTTTACTCTACCTTTTTTAGATGAATATATCATTTGGATATTGAAGTTAAACCCTGCTATCATTTCGATGGCAGGGCTTTTTAATATTTGGTACACTAACTTCTTATCTATATTTTGGTGGAGCTGAAGTTGACATCTACAAAGTTTAATGTTAAAATACATTCAAAAATATATTTGAATGAGGTATTTTATGATTCAAAATGTTGTTACTTCAATAATCCTGTATTCTGGGACAGCCGTAGACTTACTTATTATCCTAATGTTATTTTTTGCCAAAAGAAAAAGCAGAAAAGACATCATTAACATCTATTTAGGACAATTTCTAGGCTCTGTTAGTCTAATATTGCTAAGTTTGCTTTTTGCATTTGTCTTAGATTATATTCCTAGTAAAGAAATTTTAGGTTTGCTCGGTTTGATTCCAATTTTCCTAGGCCTCAAAGTTTTGCTTTTAGGAGATTCTGATGGAGAAGCTATTGCCAAAGAAGGGTTGAGCAAAGATAATAAAAACCTGATTTTTCTAGTCGCTATGATTACTTTTGCAAGTTGTGGTGCTGACAATATTGGTGTCTTTGTCCCATATTTTACTACCTTAAATTTAGCGAATTTGATAGTGGCTTTACTTACCTTTCTAGTCATGATTTATCTCTTGGTTTTTTCTGCCCAAAAATTGGCACAAGTCTCTTCTGTTGGAGAAACTTTAGAAAAATATAGCAGATGGTTTATTGCCGTTGTTTATTTAGGATTGGGGATATATATCCTGACTGAAAACAACAGTTTTGACATGCTATGGACTGTTTTAGGCTAGGAGAAAATATTTTGAAAAAAGATAGTATCTGCCAAGTGAATGTTATAAATCAACAAAATGTTACAACCGCAACGAACTACCTTGAAAAGGAAAAAGTCCAAAAATCACTTCGCATTTTATCAAAGTTTACCGATAATAAACAGATAAATATCATCTTTTATCTCCTTGCTGTTGAAGAACTCTGTGTCTGCGATATAGCCTGTTTACTAAATCTCAGTATGGCATCTGCCTCCCACCATCTTCGTAAACTAGCCAATCAAAACATCTTGGACACTAGAAGAGAGGGGAAAATTATATATTATTTTATAAAAGATGAGGAAATCAGAGATTTTTTTAATCAACTAGGATAACAACTATTTTTTCTACTTTTCCATGTTTATAGGGGACTTATCTATGAAATTTTTTGATGAAAATTACTCACAAGAAATACCTACTCGTATCAAATGTTTAAGAAAAAAGTATAATTTAAAGCAAAGTGACCTAGGTAATGCAGGTCAAGTTAGCCAAGTTGAAAAGGGAAAGCGACAAGTTACCGCTTCAATATTGCTTTATTTGAATACTCAAACCGACTCGGACTATAAAGAAATTATTTTTGGAGATATTGCCAAGTTTGTTGAAAATATGTTTTACCACTGCTTCAGCTCTATTTTATTTAGAGATTTGGAATCTGTAGATAAAAGAATGTATTCTTTTTCGGACGATGATTTAATTTCAATACAATCCAGCTGTCTTAGACTTTCCAAGACATTCGCAAATTTCAATATTCAAAGAAAAAATTTTTTGGCTTCTGATGAAACTGAAATGGATACTTTTCACAAGAAAGATGACATTGACATTACTGTTGGTGAAAAAAGTTATAACCTCGCTAGAAGTTTTAGAACCAGTACTATCAATGAATTAACTGTCATTGATTTTGAAGAAATGTTTGATATTCTTTGGTTGATGTTAGGGGATAATTTAATTAAATCATTTGAAGTTAATGTCTGTAGCATCCTATTTGAATTAGACGGAAATGGCATACCCTCAACATTTAGGCAAGAAAGCATTGACCCACTTATCAATAAATGGTGGTATGATAATGTTTCGACAGAAATTATCCCTAACCTAATTAAAAAACTCAAAGAAAATCCACTATTTAATATCGGATTCCTGGTTGATGATATTCTAGAACGAATGTATAAAGAAAATATCCCAAAATCTTACCTTACGTCCGTTCCGTTAGTTATTTCCAAAAAAGCAAACACAAAATTTGCATACAGTATGACAGGCGGTCAACAAATAGATAAGGCAAAATTTGAACAGATATATAATGACTATATCCAACTGTTACGTCAAGGTAAAGATGTTGCAGAGTTAACCCAAAAGTACTCCAAAGAAGAGCTAGAAAGGAATGGCTTTAGTGTTCATAAATCTGAAGATATAAAACTAACAGAGGAAAGAACTTTTGATGAAATTATAAATTGGGTTACCAATCCTTATTCAACGAAACCGATTCAAAATGGAGAGACAATTCAATTAGAACTAGCAAAATTTTCACCTGAAGATAAGAAAAGAATAGAAGAAACTGCATCTCAGGGAATAAATGACATCGAACTTATTGATTTAGTTGACCTCTACGACATTAATTTAGACAATACAAGTGTCTCTCGCCATATTGAAGGTTTATTAACGAATAATACACAAGTAACACACTATTTTCAAGAGAAATTAAACGAAGAATTACTTGAAATGGCTTACTCTCTGGATAAGGTTCAGCAAGCCTTTATTAAATTATTAAATGAGGAAGAGATAAGAAAATTTGCACTCTAATGACTAGGCATTAATGCTTAGTCTTTTTTTTACACTCATTTTTACAAATTTGGATTTCCTGAAAAAACGGAGAGTAAAAAATTTCGATAGTTTTTGCATTATACTGAACGTATCAAGAAAACATCTTGATAACTAAAATTTAATTACAGTCCAAATTGATGCGCATCAAAAGGACGGAACTAAACAGATATGAAGATATGACAGTAATGGTCATATTCTGCATTGTATTGTTCCGCCATGTTTTTGGTGTGCCTTTTGTCATACTTGGCGTTCAATACTTGCTCATACTGTTTCTTTCCGCTCCTAAAACGGGCTGTTGGAAAGAGGCAGATATGCAAATACATTACCCTACAAATGTTGAATCAGTAGATGGTCTCGAGCCACATGAACAAGAATTTTGGCTTAATGAGCTAAAACACTTAGATAGACTAGA
Organism: Streptococcus hepaticus; assembly: GCF_043656315.1. Classification (NCBI taxonomy): domain Bacteria; kingdom Bacillati; phylum Bacillota; class Bacilli; order Lactobacillales; family Streptococcaceae; genus Streptococcus; species Streptococcus hepaticus. The sequence goes on along the minus strand of NZ_JBINIY010000003.1, from coordinate 150,068 downwards.
AGAAAATTATCAACGTAAAATCAGATACCACCAAATATCTAGTCTAGACTTTGTTGTCTCTGAAGACGGACGTGAGACAACACTCCAAGAACTTATTCCGAGTGATTCTTATTCTGGCGAAGACAATGTAATCAAGCAAGTAGAAGAACAACTTTATCTTGAAGCATTAACTGAATTAGATGAAAAACACCGTATCGTTTTTAAAGCTATATTTGAAAATGGTCTAAATGCTACAAAAGCTAGTCAACTAATTGGTCGGTCTGATAAGACTGCTAAAAAGTACTACAAGAAAGCCTGTAAACAGGTTCTTAAAAAAATGCAATCATAATAGATTAACTAGTAGTCAACAAAAGACTACTAGTTTTTTTAAAAAATTCCGAAAACCATATTCTGAATCTCCTATATATAGGAGGTGATGGGTATGACCTAGATACAGTATCCAGCTCATGATAAAAACCGAGCACGTCTCATTCACATTATTTTCTATTACACAGGAGGAACTGCCGATGGCATTCAAAATGAAAACCACAAAAGGTGGTTATACAACTACATTAGCTGATAAAATCATCAGTCAAAATCTACCAATTTTCTCTCTTAGTACCGAACTTGAACCACAACAACGGTTTGAAGATGGGAAACCAACAGGAGAAATCATAGCTTATAAAAGTTGGTTTGTCCAAGAAGGACAAGACCCATTTCAAGTCAAATTCGAAGAAAAGATTAAACTTCCTGCTTTCCAGTCTATGATTCAGTTTGACACATTGCAAGCATGCGAAGTAAAATACAATATTTACTTCAAAGCTGACGGTATCAAGGAGGTTCGATGATGACTTCACAATCTCATGATGTGCTGAATCAATCTTTCCTGCAATCTTACTTGCTCCAGAGCCTCAATATGGCTCTGGGGGCTTTAATGCAGGGAGAAACTAGCTACACTAACTCGTTTAACATCATTATTAAAGAAAACGGCTTCATATTTGTCCCTCGACTACCATGTGCTTACATCTTAGATGATGACCTCTACAATAAAATTTTTCTGATAGCTAATGCTTCCCTATATCCTCAGTTCACGTTGCTAAAACAAAATGCAACTTACTTTGTACCGTTAAAGACAGATGATATACATGTGCAACGTGGTCTATTTTTTCCATGGAAAAAGGGAGTTTCAGAGCGTCTTGTAATTCCTGATTTAGATAAGTTTTCAGCCAATTTACCGCAGGAAAAAATCCCAATCATGAAAAACTTTGAACTTAATTTAGATAAGGTCAATCACTGGGCTATAGCTGGAAATTCGGGTTCGGGAAAATCTTTTGCTCTTACTTACTTCTTAAGTGTCCTAAAGCATATGTCTGACTTGATAATTATTGACCCTAAATTCGACACCCCAAGCCGATGGGCTAGAGAAAATCACATTGCGGTTATCCACCCTGTCGAAAATCGTTCAAAATCCGATTTTGTTTCACAGGTTAATGAACAACTAAGTCAGTGTGCAACTCTCATTCAGAAAAGGCAAGCTATCTTGTATGATAATCCTAACCATCAATTTCCCCATCTAACCATTGTCATTGATGAAGTGCTTGCTCTATCAGAGGGAGTCAATAAGAACATCAAAGAAGCCTTTTTCTCCTTGCTCTCACAAATTGCCTTGTTAGGGAGAGCAACTAAAATCCATCTCTTCTTAGTTAGCCAACGTTTTGACCACAATACCATTCCCATATCAGTAAGGGAACAACTTAACGTATTATTGCAAATTGGAAATATCAATCAGAAAACCACCCAATTTTTATTTCCTGACTTAGACCCTGAAGGGATTGTTATTCCAACTGGACATGGTACAGGTATCATTCAAGTTATTGATAATGAACACCCTTATCAGGTTCTGCCTCTGCTCTGCCCAACTTACTACACTAAACGAGGTATCCTATGACAACTAAAACCTATTTCATGAGAAGTTTCAATTTCATTCTGAATCTGCTTCTCATCGCTCCTATCTTGTATTTGTTTGGTTGGCTTTTCAATAGTCTATCTATTCAATTAAATACCAATACTCTGTTCAAGTTGGAGACTGTCACAACTATTACTGATAAAATCAGTTCTATTAGTTACGGACTAGCTCTTATTTGCTTGTCCTTATCTTTGGTATTGATTGGAATAGAAATTGTCAAACGGTGGAAAACAGACAGACTTGTGAACTATGTGAAATCTGTTTATCATACTTTTTCTCTTAGAAATTTCTTATTTCAACGTGAAAAAGTACAGAAAGTAACAAGTCCTGAACATCAGACTGTACCAACATCAACCCCTGTAAACAACGGATTTAATCGAGCTGTCCGTAAATGTATGGTTGATATTCAGACTGATTCTGTCACTATCTTCATCAAAGTTCCAAGAGACCAACAGGGACAAAAAATTCTAAAGGATATGGAAGCACTATTAAAAGAGGAAATTGCTAGTCAGCATACTGATTACTATTTCTCATCTCCTATTCGAGTCCGCAATCAATTATGGTTCATTGGTAAAAAACGTTAATCTTTGGGGGCTGTGGCTTGCATTAGCAAGAGCCAAACAGCCCACCTTTTTTTATTATGTTCTATTCAACCATGAGCTATTGGGGTTACTACGACCCCCAATAGCTCAATAATCAATAATCACAAATTTTGTCCAAAAAATTCCGAAAAGTATACCCAAAATCTCCTATATATAGAAAAGATATAGCAAAGCGAGGTAATTGCCTATGGCAAAAGAACAACGCTCCTCAAAGTGGACTTTCTTATTCTACGAAGAGAGTGCGCCAGAGGATTATTTAAACATCTTGGAAGAACTCCATATTCCATTTATCCTTAGCCCTTGGCACAACAAAGATGTGAACAGACAAACAGGAGAGTTCAAAAAATCACACAAACACGGTGCATTCTTCTTTGATTCACTAAAAAGTTATTCCCAAGTATCAAATATCATCAGCGATAAACTAAACGGTCCAGCACATGTCGAGGTTGTTATGTCTCCAACAGGTTTATTTGACTATTTTACACATGCTGAGAATCCAGATAAGACACCATACAGCATTGAGGATATTGAGGTCGGTTGTGGCTTTGATTTGGATAAATTCTTGATGGAGATGAACTCCTCGGATTTTATTCATGAAGTGGTTGATATTATCGAAGAGAACGACTTTACAGAATTTGAAGAACTGGTCTGGTATGCACGAGCAAACAATATCAATCTACTAGGTCTCATTATTGAACGTACCTATTTCTTTGCTAAATATTTAGATTCACGACGGCATAATCCAAATCGGTTACAGACTGCTAATACAGAGGAGAAAGACAATGATGAATAACGAAAAGTTAGAACAAATTGAACAGTTATTGCAAACACTTATCAAGCTCATTCAAATCAAAGAACAGAGCAGACCACTAGAGATAATTCAGCAACGAGAATTGCTAAGACAACTAAATATCTCTCCAAACACACTAAAAACTTGGGAACAAAAAGGATTAAAAAGATTAGAACCTCCTATAGAGGGGACTCGAACCGTCTTCTATTTATTAGACGATGTTATTGACTTCTTGAACTCCTAATGTTGAAGTTTTGTGCTAAAATAGTATTATCTAAAAGAAAGAGTGGTAACTATTTTAGCCTGCTTCAATATCCTGAAGAAAGGCAAATATGGAAACTGAAACAATTGTCCATAATGGCAAAAAAGTCATTAAAAAAATCAAAAAAGATAAGTCCGTCTCATACACTTTGAAGGGGGCATTTCTCGGTAAGGATGCTAAGACTGGCAAACAGGTTACTACAACCATTACAGCAAAAACACTAAAACAGCTTGATAGAGAAGTTATCCAAGCACGGTTAGATTTTGAAAGAAATGGATTTACTCGAAAAGAAGTTATATCTATTGCTACACTTGAAGATTTAGCTGAAGCATGGTTTCAATCTTATCAAACTTGGGTTAGCTCGCATAACACATTAAATAGAGTGAGAGGTTACCTAGATAATTATATTATCCCAAAGTTTGGAGATTATAAACCAGATAAAATAGAATCTGCTAATATTCAGTTATGGTTAAATGACCTAGCCAAAAAATCAAAGAAATCTGTTGAATCTGGTGTGAAACGTGCAAATAAGGGATCTGCAAAAGACTTCGGAGCGGTCATCCATAAGTTGAAAGATATTTTTGACTATGGTATTACAAACTATGGTCTAACTGCTAATCCCGTCAGCACCGTTAAGGTTCCACCTAAGCCAAAATCAAATAAGCAACGTATCATGGTACTACATGATGATAGCCTTGCTATGTGGCTTAATTATCTTGAAAATTTAGATAACAGTAGAGCCAATCGAAGGTTTAAATTGATTTGTAATACTCTCTTGGCTTCAGCTTTGCGTATAAATGAGTTATTGGCATTGACAATTGATGATTTGAACTTTGAAGAATCCTCTATTAGCGTCAACAAAACATTGCTTTGGAAAACCGCTAATAAAAAGACAGGAACAAAAGGGGAAGTCGTCTGTAAAGCAACACCAAAAACCGACGCAGGCAATCGTTCTATTCCTGTTCCTTTATCTATACTTGAGGAACTTCAAGATTTTCACAATGAAATGAACAAGTATCTTAAATTACACAATAGACCTGAAACAAAATTGATTTTCCCAACAATATACGGAAACTATATGTGTGATAGAAACGAGCGAACAACTCTCAAGAAAAGATTAGCAGGTCTAGGATTACCAGATTATGGTTTCCATTTATTCCGACACACTCATGCTTCAATGTTGCTTAATGCTGGTGCAAACTGGAAAGAACTCCAAGTCAGAATGGGACATAAATCAATTTCAACCACAATGGATACTTACGCTGAATTAGCACCTCAACGAAAGTTAGAAGCTGTTGGTATTTATCTTGATAAGATTGCTCAATTGACTCACTAACTACTCTACCTTTCACTCTACCTTTTATAGAGTGCTTCATCATAAACGTTGATATGACAGCGTTTATACTAGCTAAAATAGAAAATACTTAACCTTTACTGAAGTTAAGTAAGGAGTTCACTACACGTCATTAGACGTCAAAACATTGATTTTAAGCGATTTTTGAATTTTTGAAGTTCATTACATTGCAATATAAATCAGTCGAATCACTACATTTTTCTCTACACTTTTTAGATAATAAAATTTAAGTAGAACATGCAGATAATGACAGGAACACTTCGAATGAGGTGTTCCTTTTATTCTTGATTCTTACGATAAATAATATACTCGTTCAATGTCATAATTGATAAATTTCCAGGTTTATCTTCTACAATAAATAAGTCATCAATCCCTTTTCCACTACTATTATCAAGAATTTTTTTGGCATCTACTATTTTTTCTATAGACTCTTGATAGACTTTATCAGAAATCTCACTTGGAATTTCTAAATATATTGTACCTTTATCAGTTGTGGATTTTATAGTTAGTTTAGCAGGTTTTGTTTTTTTATTTGAATCAATAATTACTACTTTTTTCTTTTTAATTGAGCCAACAATCTTAAAAACTAGTTCCTTTAATATGTCCACAGTTAGCCCTAAAACAAGCATTTCTACAAACTCTCTACTTAGTATTAATTCAATAAAAGAATCAAACGAAGCTTGAATTTGACTCTTATCAAAAAAAATTACCTCTATATTCTTACTTTTAAACTTTTCCTGAATTTCTAGTTGTTCATCATCCGTAAAAAGTTCTGGAACTTTGATAAGTATTCCTTTAACCATAAATAATCCTCCTTCTTTTACTTAACTAATTTCCAATTCTTAGCATCTGAATTATCAATCATAATTTTTCTACGATTACTTAGCAATTCGTCACTCACAAAATATTGTCCTAATCGTTCTACAAACCCACATTTCTGACAAGTATAAAGATAATCTTCTCTTATTTCATTTACTAAAGCTGTATTGAATTCAAATTGTTTGCCACACTCATCACAAGTCATGCTAAGATGTTCACTGCTAAATATTAAATCAAAAATGCTCTCTAATTCTTTATTATCCTCCTCTGATAATGCTAATATTATCTTCAAATCTCTGATATATCGGTTAAATTCTGAGATTTTCTCATCTATATCTACATATTTTTCAAAAATAGCAACAATAACCTCCACCAAATATAGTAGAATATATGGGATCTTTTCGTAGTACAAATTCCAGAAATCATCCCAAATTTCATCATCTGCAAATATAAAATTAAGATTCCGCTTCTCAGTGGGATAATTTTTATTTCTAGTCACCAAATGAATTGATTTATCAAATGCACTAGTCAAACTATTTTCAGCCTTTCGATTGTATATTACATCATATAATAATTCTGGATTTAGTAATTCTTGACTAAAATCCAGTGAACTATTTTTAGATTGAACTAATACCTTCGCCTTTGAGAATAAATCAATAACAAAATCTTTCTTTCCTTTTAAATCACTAACATCATATTCCTTAGGGCTTGCGTATTGCACTTTTCCTAAAAATTCATATGGTTGAACTAGTATCCAACTTAAATAGAACAAATTATCCTGTAAAGGTTTCCTAGCAAGTGAAAAAGCAACCGTTACCTTTCCCCTCTCTATACAGCTCAGTGATTCAAAAAGATAGTAATTTAAGTCTCGTAGAATTGAAAAGAATATATGAGGGATAAAGACTTTTTCAGAAATTTCTATATCCTTTCGTCTCTCCAACTCATCAAAAAGGTCAAATTTCTCATCTATCTCGTTAGTAAATTTAAAAGATAAACTTGACAATTTATATTTATCAGCCTTAACCAATATATCAACTAAAATGTCATACAAATTATGATTTGACCAATATTTTTCCCTCATTTCTTTCTCACTACTAAATATTATACTCTAGAACCAATCAATATTTCCTTCTTTCTAGACTATTTTTTATCTTCCATATCCCTCAACGCATATTCACATGCTTGAATCACGAAACTTGAAAAAGTTTGGATGTATACTATAAAAGTAGACAAAACTTTGTGTGTTACAATCTGTTTTAAAAGACACAAAAACGAAAGGACAACCTATGTCAACATTTAAACGCTACGATGAAGAATTCAAACAATCTCTTGTCAACCTTTATCAAACTGGAAAAACTCAGTCTGAACTCTGTAAAGACTATGGGGTATCCGCTTCTGCGCTTGCAAAATGGATCAAACAGTATTCTCAAGTCAAACTCGAAGATAATTCTGTACTTACTGCCAAGCAAATACAAGAGCTACAAAAACGTAATGCGCAGCTTGAAGAGGAGAACCTTATCCTAAAAAAAGCAAGTGCCATATTCATGCAAAACTTAAAGTAAGACTCCTCGCTGTCTATCGGTTATGCTTTGAACACGCCACAACAACCTTGTGTCGTGTTTTACGTGTCAATCGCTCCACTTACTATAAATTTCTAAGACATAAGCCCTCAAAAAGAGAATTGGATAATCAAATTTATAGAAAACAAATACTTGAGATTTATACCAAAGCAAACAAAAGACTTGGTGTGAAGTCTATCAAGGTCATTCTTCAAAGAGACTACGACACAAAAATCTCTGAAGGAAGAATTTACCGTCTGATGAAGAATATGGCGCTCCCTAAAATGGCTACCGTTAAGCCAAAAACAGCTCTTAAAAAGACTCAAAAAACGTATCCTCAAAACTTACTCAACCAGAAATTTTATCCTGACAAACCTAATCAAGTATGGTCTACTGACTTCACCTATATTTCTATTGGATATAAGAAATATGTCTATCTCTGCGCAATACTTGATCTCTATTCTAGAAAATGTATTGCTTGGAAACTGAGTCATCGTATGGATGCAAAGTTAGCATGTAACACTCTAGAATTAGCTCTTAATAAAAGAAAGATTGAAGAAACACTTCTCTTTCATTCCGACCAAGGGTCACAATTTAAGGCCAGGGAATTTAGAAAAATAATTGATGACAATAATATCATGCATTCTTTTTCTAAACCTGGATATCCTTATGATAATGCCGTAACTGAAGCATTTTTCAAGTATTTAAAGCATAGACAAATCAACCGAAAAAATTATCAAAATATCAAACAGGTTCAATTAGACTGCTTTGAATACATTGAGAATTTTTATAACAATTACAACCCACATACGGCTAATCTAGGACTAACCCCTAATCAGAAAAAAGAAAATTATTTTAACGCAATAAAATAACACGGTTTTCTGTCTACTTATTTGACATTAGTCCAAAGGTCTTACCAGCCTTTCCAAAACCAATGACTACTAAATCATATTGTTCCATAAAATACTCCTTTTATTTTTTCAACATTAGTCTATCAAAAAAGAAAATTTTCGGCACAATTCTGCTACGGCTCTATTATGGAGTCCTAGTTGTAGGAAAAAACATTACAATAACTGAGAAGGTTTAGATAAAAGATAGGCGAATTACAGACAAAATGTACACGTATTTGATACAATGTATCTATACACTAATTTATCGATACAGAAAGGTCAAACTATGAAAGAAAAATTTCAAATGTGTAAAACCTATCTTCCAGTCGTCTTAGCAACGATTGGATTTGTCAACGGTTGCAAAATTATCTTTGGAGAATTAGGTAAGCCAAATGGTATGGAAGCTAAATATCCTCTTTTTCTCCTAACCATTTCCTTGGTAGCTATCTACCTCATCCCCTTACTAGTACTGACATATTACTTAGCTAAACGCTATAACATTTCTAAGCAAGTTATAGGGCTTAGCTGGCTTTTAGGCTTAACAAGTAGCATCTCTTTTTCTGAACTGGGACATACAGCTATCGGATATTTCCTGCTCGAAATTGTTAAAGCTAGTGGTAATTTCCTAAATGACTGGGGCGCAGCTATTTCAGGTCCATTGGCAGAAGAAATCGGTAAAGGGCTAACTGTTCTACTTGTGCTGCTTATTTGTAGAAAAATGACACTTAAAAATGCATTGGTAAGCGGAGTGATTGTTGGATTAGGTTTCCAAATCATTGAAGACATCACATTTGTTTTTAGAGACATGTTCATGAATAAGTTAGACGGCTTTGAAACCATTCTTGAACGCATTGGTCAAGCTGGTTGGGCCCATTGGGTTTTCACGCTTCTCTTTGCCATTGGTTTAGTAGCCCTTCTCACGAAAAATACAGGTATGTCAAAAGCACAGGGAGTAATTTGGATTGGTGCAAGCTTTGGAATCCATTTTCTCTTTAATTCACCATTCAACACTGGTATCTTCCAGACGTTGTTTCCTATCTTGAGTATTCTACTTGGCTTACTTGCCTATCAAACGGTTGAGAAACTATCTGAATAGACAAAAAATCCGCCTTTGAGCGGATTTTTTATATTCATTCTTGTTAGAACAAGCCGATAGCTGTCCCGTCTGCTGCCACATCCATGTTGAGAGCTGCGGGAGCTTTTGGCAAACCAGACATGGTCATGACATCACCTATTAAGGAAACGATAAAGCCTGCACCTAATTTTGGCACAAATTCACGGAAGCATCAGGAGCCTTAAGCAAGTTCGGTACCTTAACGGCGATAAACTTCTCTGATCCGAGGTCAGCTCCGAAACCTGCTTCTGTGACCGTGTAGCCGGCCAATCGCAAAGCTGTAATTGTTGCGAGAACTGAGTTACATCCGTAGGCAATATTAGCAAATGGACCACCATGGACAAAGGCAGGCGTGCCATAGATGGTTTGGACAAGGTTTGGTTTGATAGCATCTTTCAAAATAAGGGTCAAAGCACCTTCCACCGCCAAATCACGCACGTAGATAGGACTGCGGTCAAAACGATAACCGATAATAATATTTGCCAAACGTGCTTTCAAGTCATTGATGTCTGTCACCAAACACAAAATCGCCATGATTTCAGAAGCCACGGTAATATCAAATCCATCTTCACGAGGAATACCATTGAGCGCCCCCAAAGCCAACTGTTACCTTACGAGAATCTACTTCAAATTCCTCTTTAGTTCATATTTTTAGCAATCTCATTAAATGAAGAAATTGTCTTACCATCTGAAAATATTATGCCAGCCAGAGATGGTCCTGAGTCGTCAGGATGGGAAATGGAAACATTATAGCCGAAGTATAAGCTGGATTACGATTTGCTTTAACCCATTTTCAAGAGATAACAGACTTTGAGGCTAACTCAGCTCCAACAATGTCATTGTATCCGAAAGTCATCTTAGTATGACTTTTGATTTTGAAAAACAGTTCAAAAAATTTGATTTATGGTGAAAGGAAAAAACATGGGGGCATTTATTCAACACCAAGTTCTGGGGATGAAGTGACTAAACGACATTGTAGGACAGGTACTAGTATTCTTTGGAATCAATCTCTCTTCTCGATTAGGAGGAAGTTTGCAATTTTTCTTCTATGATGTCATCAAAATCACTATTTTACTCTGTGTATTGATTTTTTTCATTTCATACCTTCAAAGCTATTTCCACCTGAACGAAGTCGCAGCATTTTAGGTAGTTACGATGAGATTCTTACCAATACCGTTCAACTTTATTAGGAACAGTCATACCATTTCGTCCTGTTCTTCTATTCCTTTATTTATGGAATTCACAAGTGCAGAGCTCCCGATTGGGGTTACGTTTTCATTTTTGATTCCCTTGCCTATGGTGGATTTGGGCAGTTTAATGCTATTGATGAGTATTTTCGGAGGTAAGATTGCTGTTGATTATGAAAGTCACAAATGAACCAAGCTAATATAAAAACGACTGAGTCCTGTACCACACTGAACTCAATCATTCGCTTAAATATTATCTATATTTTGTGGAACGTTGACCACTCAAACTCTTTCCTATTCTGATAGTGAGGGAATAGTTCTCACCGTCCCCTATAGGCCCATTTTGAGATTAAAGAAAGTTTTCATACGTGAATAGGCTAAGTTAGAACCAACAAAGTAGACATGATCCCCTTTTTCAATCTTGCCATATGGTCCAGGGGAAAGAACAAATTCACCCTCATGCTCGATGGCAATAATTGTTGCACCTGTTAAATGCCAAATATTCAACTCACTAAGCGGCTTTCCAAAGTACTCAGTATCTTGGCTAACGATAATCTCATATGGCGTCAATGGGTATTGACGACTAATGGATTGACTTTGTAGTAAAAATTCATTAACCAGAAGGGACAAATCTTCCATTTGTTCTTGCTGGTACTTGATATTTTTTCGGATTCGTTCCTTAATGATTGCAATCGAATGAGTACTTTCGTACTTATCTAAAAACTCAATCGCTTTTTCTTGTGATAGGACAATTGCTCCACTGCCATGTTTTAAGGTAACAATCTTCAAGTCCGCCAGAATATTCAAGGCTTTTCGCGTTGTCTCCGGAGAAACGTTAAATTGAGCAGACAAAGTCGAACGTGACTTCAGTTTTTCACCAGCTTCATAATCCCCATTGGCAATGCGCTTGGCAACTTCTATCGCGATTTGTTGGTACTTTGATTCTTTTACTGCTGATACTTTCTTCTGCATTTTCAGTTGTCTCCTTTCGTACATATCCTATCCATTAAATCACAATTTTATCATTTTTTCAATATTATTTAGTGATGCTTTTTCGCACAGAGAGAGAGGTGTGATTTCATAGAAATCAATTTTATCTTCTCATCTCTGCATGGTTGACTATCACAAAAGGTCTTGGAAAACTTTTTGTGGTTAGAAATCAGAGGCCCAATCATTCAAAATTGCTTACACAATAAGAAAAGCAAGCCTTTAGCCCCCTTACAACCAAACTGCTAAAACTAAAAACATCAAAGAACCCAGGACTGTCGTCCCAGGTCACTGTTCTATCTTGTAACTATTCTTTTTCTGAATATTGCGCAACGAATTCTTTTGTCTTTTCTGCACCAGTCACTGCTACTGATTTGATTTTTTCAGCAGACTGACTTGCAAATTCACCAGTTGCTTGTGCTGCGTCTGTCAAGCGATCTTGAACTGTTACAGATGACTTCTCAAATTCTTCCTTGGTTTGAATATCCACGACATTAACGTTCAATTCAACCACCTTCAAGTGAGTCATGACTTCAACATTTTGAGCTACGATCCCTTTCATACTTTCGACAATGGCTGGAATATCTTTTCCGTATTCCACGATGATGTTCAAGTCTACAGCAACTTCCTCAGAGCCAACTTCAACATTAACGCCGTCTGTCACAGAATCAGAATTAACCAAGTTATTTTTCAAATTGGAGAAAAATCCTCCATTGACTGCCAAGAGACCATCAACGTTTTCCAATGCATGGCCAACAATTTTTTCAATGACAAGGTCATTATAGGTAAGGTTGCTTTTCATATTTTCTACATCTATCATAAATTATTTCTCCTCGTCGGTTGATTTTTTCAATCCGTCTACAGCACCTTTTACAGTGTCCTTAACATCTTCAATCGTTTCTTTGACTTTACCAGCCAATTTTTCAACTTTACCTTCTGTTTCGATTTCTTTATCACCTGTTAATTTACCAAGACCTTCTTTTACAGATCCTGTCACTTGGTCTAATTTTGCATCGAATTTTTCTTCTGACATAGTTTGTTCCTCTTTCTATTTTAATTTAAAAATTATTTTACTCGTGGTTCAGGTTTTAGTTCTTCTACCTTTTCAACACCTGTACCAACTACTGATTTAACGTTTTCTACTTGGTTTGAAGCAAAATTTGTCGTTGCTTGTGCTGCGTCTGTCACGCGATCTTGCAAGCTGATAGAGTCCGCTTCATGCTGCGCACGTGTTTTGATATCCACCACCTTGACATTTACTTCTACGACATCCAAGTCTGTCATCTTTTTCACTTCAGATTCAACAATGGCTTTGATGTCTGCGTAAATAGTCGGCAAGTGTTTTTGGTACTCTGCTACGATATCTAAATCCACAGCCACTTGTTTTTTACCAACTTCGACTGAAATGCCATCTGTTACAGACTCAGTATTGACTAACTTGTCTTTTAGATTGGCAAAGAAGCCACCGTTGGCAGCCAAGAGACCATCTACATGTTCAATCGCTAAGCCGACAATTTTTTCAATAACCTTATCTTCAAAAGTGAGCTGGCCACGAACTGCTTCAGTCGGAAGAGTTGATGTGTTTTTTACATAAGTATTCGTTGTCATATTAATCCTCTTTCTTTATTTAAAATAATTAACTATCTTTGAAATCAAGCCTGTCCGTTGGCAATAATTTCCCAACAAAATACCGAAAATCGTAAATAGTATTAGAAAAATTGTCTTCAAAAACCCAACTGTTAAGAAGAGAAGCGCCAAGAACAATCCCAAGCCCCCTCCTATAAGTGGGTATCGATAGGTTTTGAATAGTTCCATTTCTCCTCCTTTATAAGACGCGGTTAACAACACGACTCGTTTGTCCAGCTGTCTGTAGTTCGTCTACAAATACTTTGAAATTAACCGGTCTATCAACACCAATATACTGTTGAAGCCCTTGTTCAATAACTTTTTTAGCACCTACCGCAGCATTTGCAAATCCTACTTCACTGGTTACAGCACCTTTAACATGAACCTTAAATTTTTTCTTGTACATGGTTACCGCTACACTTGGGTTGACCAATAAATTCGATTCCAAAATGCAGGTACGAACATAGCCTTCCAGAGCTGATTTTTTTAATAGCAAGGAAGCATCGTCTTCTAACAAAGGAATTTCTGTGTAAGTCCGCGGGTAAAAGATAACCACCAAGACTGTCACAAGAATGATTGCGATAAAGATAAGGGCTAACCAGAAGTATACAAGATGGTAATGTTCTTCTATAAAAGTAGGTAGCTGCAAATCTGTGTTCAACCAATTCCATTCACTCGAAAGTGCTATATGACGTTGGCTGATGACAACTACAAATGCAAGTAGACTGAATAATAGAAGACTTGCGAGGCTGTAGAGCCATTTCAGTGTCTTACTCATATCAGATCCTACTTTCTAGTTTGATTTTCTAAGAAAGAACGACACGACAGCAACCACGATAACCGCTCCTAAGATAGATGGAACCAAGGCCATCCCTGCCAAGCTAGGTCCCCATGCACCAAAGATGGATTGTCCGACAGATGCCCCGACTAAACCTGCAATGATGTTTGCAATCCAGCCCATTGAGCCACCTTTTTTAGTAATAGTTCCTGCAACTGCACCGATTAGTGCTCCGATAAGTAATTTCCAAAGAATCATCATTTTTTCTCCCTTTTAAATAACTAACAAAGAATACAATACCGATGGGTATATGGCAATAATTAAGAATATTCTTTGTGGTTTTTAACCACATAAAATATAAGAGGTCATCCTACAATTTTTTAACTTAACAACATTATATAATGTGAGCTTTTGCTCAATTGTTATTCTCGTTATAGTGACAACTTGTTTTATATTTTATGTTGTCATTATATCACATAGACAGATATTTTCAACTATTTTGCTTATTTTTTAAATAGAATGTAAAAATAGTGCTTTCTAAAAATAGTAAGAAAACACCTATTTTTGTATATTACAATAGAAAAATACGGAACTTAAAACCATTGATATGATTCTATTTTATACAATTTTAACTAGATTTTTTGACAAAAGTGACATTACGTGTTATGCTTTGTGTGTTCTGTTTTTTGACAGACTATTTTTTATTTCCAAGTGACACTATATTTTAATAATAGGTTGCTTGTGATTGGAGGAAGAATGAAAACAATTTTAGAAGTAAACCATTTGACAAAAGTTTTCGGGAAAAAGCAAAAAGCTGCTCTTGAGCTGGTCAAACAGGGAAAATCAAAAGAAGAAATTTTGAAAAAGACAGGTGCAACTGTCGGCGTCTACGATGCTAATTTCGATATCAAAGAGGGCGAAATTTTTGTCATCATGGGACTTTCAGGTTCTGGCAAGTCAACACTCGTTCGTATGCTGAATCGCTTAATTGAACCATCATCTGGTCAGATTCTCCTAGGAGATAAGGATATCTCTAAACTGAACGACAGTGATTTACGTGAGATCCGCCGTCACGATATCAATATGGTCTTTCAAAGTTTTGCCCTATTTCCACACAGAACTATTCTTGAAAATACAGAATTTGGTTTAGAATTACGTGGCGTAGATAAAGAGGAACGTCGTCAGATTGCTGAACGTGCTTTGGATAATTCCGGTCTCTTGGCCTTCAAAGATCAGTACCCAAATCAACTTTCAGGTGGTATGCAGCAACGAGTCGGTTTGGCGCGTGCTCTCGCTAATAGTCCTAAAATCCTTTTAATGGACGAGGCCTTCTCTGCACTGGATCCCTTGATTCGCCGTGAAATGCAAGATGAACTACTCGATTTGCAAGCAAATCAGCAACAAACCATTATCTTTATCAGTCATGACCTCAACGAAGCTCTTCGTATTGGTGACCGTATCGCCCTAATGAAGGATGGTAAAATCATACAAATTGGTACTGGTGAAGAAATTTTAACCAATCCTGCCAATGACTTTGTACGCGAGTTCGTCGAAGATGTGGATCGCTCTAAAGTCCTTACTGCACAAAATATTATGATTAAACCCATCACCACCACTATCGGAATCGATGGCCCGCAAGTTGCCTTGAATCGTATGTATAACGAAGAGGTCTCTATGTTGATGGCAACTGACCGACGCCGCCATCTCCTTGGTAGCGTTACGACAGATGCGGCTCTAGAAGCTCGTAAAAAAGGAATTCCATTAGCCGACGTGGTCAATACCGATATCGTGACGGTTTCAAAAGATACCATCATCACTGATATTATGCCATTAATTTATGACTCGTCTTCTCCAATCGCTGTTACTGATGACAACAATCGTCTACTAGGAGTCGTGATTCGAGGACGATTGATTGAAGCCTTGGCAAATATCCCCGAAGAGAACAACGCATAGTGAAGGAACTAATATATGATTGAAAATATACTAAAAACAAAAATTCCGGTAGCTCCGGCTGTAGAAGCTCTGACAGACTGGGTTACCAAAACATTTGCAGGATTTTTTGACATCTTGCAAGCCGGCGGAAATGGTGTGATGGATTGGACAACCAATACACTTCTCTTCATTAACCCACTCCTTTTTATGGCATTCGTTAGTATTGCTCTCTTTTTCTTATTGAAAAAAGAAGATTGGAAAATGCCTGTCTTGACCTTGCTTGGACTATTCTTTATCTACAACCAAGGTCTATGGGAGCACATGATTAGCACCCTCGTTTTGGTGCTAGTAGCCAGTTTGATTTCGATTATTATCGGTGTCCCACTCGGTATTTGGATGGCAAAAAATACAAGTGTAAAACAAATTGTTAATCCGATTTTGGACTTCATGCAAACAATGCCAGCCTTTGTTTACTTGATTCCTGCCGTGGTATTTTTCGGTATTGGTATTGTACCAGGGGTATTTGCCTCTGTTATCTTCGCCCTTCCCCCAACTGTTCGTTTTACAAACTTGGCTATTCGTGAAATTCCAACCGAGTTAGTTGAAGCCTCAGATGCATTTGGTTCTACTCCAAGCCAAAAATTATTCAAGGTGGAGTTACCTCTTGCCCGCAATACAATTATGGCCGGTGTCAACCAAACAATGATGCTCGCCCTTTCCATGGTCGTTACCGGTTCAATGATTGGTGCCCCAGGGCTCGGGCGTGAAGTCCTCTCAGCCCTACAAAAAGCAGATGTCGGGAATGGTTTTGTCTCTGGTTTCGCGCTCGTTATTCTGGCCATCATACTAGACCGTATTTCACAACTGCTCAATCATCAAGGTAAAGAAAATGGACAGACCGCTAAATGGATTGGTATCGCAGCCTTACTCCTCTTTGTCGGAGCAGCTTTAGGACGCAGCTTTATCGCCATGAATGCCAATTCTGCTGCCAAGGACAAAACCATTCGTATCTCCTATGTACAGTGGGATTCAGAAGTCGCTTCCACTAATGTCATCGGTGAAGTCTTAAAACAAGCTGGTTACAAGGTAGATATGATTCCGCTTGATAATGCTGTTAGTTGGCAATCCGTCGCAAACGGAAATGCCGATTTTACCACAAGTGCTTGGATTCCCGTCACACATGGTCAACAATTCAAAAAGTATCAAGACAACTTAGAAGATCTTGGTCCCAACTTAGAAAATATCCGCCTTGGTCTTGTCGTACCAAGCTATATGACCGCCGTCCATAGTATTTCAGACTTGTCTGATCAAGCTAAAAAATCCATCACTGGTATCGAGCCAGGTGCTGGGATCATGGATGCAGCTCAATCTGCTAAAAAAGACTATGGCAATCTCTCAACTTGGGAATTGACAGCATCCTCTACAGGTGCCATGACATCTTCATTGGATAAGGCCATCCGTAACAAAGAAGAAATCGTTATAACCGGTTGGTCTCCTCACTGGATGTTCTCAAAATATGACTTGAAATACCTTGATGACCCTAAGAAATCATTCGGAGAAGCTGAAAATATCAACACGATTGCCCGTAAAGGGTTGAAGGAAGATGCTCCCGAAGTCTATCAAATTGTGGACCGATTCCATTGGACACAAAAAGACATGGAGTCTGTCATGCTAGATATCAATAAGGGAAAAACTCCTGAAGAAGCTGCAAAGAATTGGATTAAGCAGAACAAAAAAATCGTCCAAGAATGGACAAAATCTTAAGAGCCGTAAATTCTTAATTGACTATAAAAATAGGGAGTGGGAAAGAACTCATAGCAATTAGCAAAGAGTTTCCTTCGCTCCCTTATTTTTAAGCTCAGGCAGAAAACGTCCACTGGATCTTTTTGACACTTGCTCCGCAAGTTTTATTTCCAACTTAAACAGGTCTGGGGGACCTGTTTAACTCATCCCCGTACAGCTCAAAAGGTTCACTGAACCTTTTGAGGTTGGAAATGAAGAGAAATTTTCGCGTCAACATAGGATATCTTTGAAGTTTGAAAAGCGAACAAAGGTGCCAATCAACCACTGCATCTTGCAATTCTAGCTTAAATAAAATTAGGAGTTGGACTTGAGCCCAGCTCCTTTATTTCCCTTCAAAGACCTGCTGACTCAAAAATGGTATACTGTAACTAGCAAAGAGGACCTACTATGAAAGATATGACCATTCTCGTTAACCAACATTCTGGAAAAGAAGAAAAAGAAAAAATCATCGACAGCATCTTGAAATATTTCAAAGAAAACACCAATGCAACTGTCACCATTCTTTACCCTGAGACTGCCGAAGAGATGCAGGCATTTGCCAAAGAAGCCTGTCAAAACAAGGTTGATCTGATTATTCCATTGGGGGGAGATGGGTCAATTAGTCTAGTCTGTGCAGGAATTTTTGAAGGTGGTAGCCACTCAAAGTTAGGAATCATACCAACCGGAACAGTCAATAATTTTGCAATATCACTAGGTATTCCACTTGATCTTACTAGTGCACTGGATAACCTCCTCCAGGGACAAGAGGTTACATTCGACCTAGCTCAGGTCAACGACCGTTATATGATTTCCAGCATGACTCTAGGCCTCATGGCCAATATCGCCCTTGGAGTCACCACTGAAAACAAGCGTAAATTTGGCTTTCTAGCTTTCCTATTTGCTGGCTGGTCCATCTGGTGGAAACAAGAAAACTATAAGCTCTTCCTAGATTTTAACGGCCAACGATTAAAATACAAGACAAAAATTTTACTACTTACCATGACCAATCACATCGGTGGCAAAAAAGGTTTTTCACCCTTAGAAAGCTACGATGACGGCCTCTTTACAGTCTATCTTCTCAAAAAGCTACATCTCCTCCGCTTTATGTGGTTCTACTTTGTCCGTAAGGGAGAATTTAAAGACTACCAGCATTGGGATCAATTTCGTACATCTAAGCTAGAGATTCATAACCGCTCTAAAAGAGGTCACCGCAATCCGATTACTCGTATTGATGGAGACACAGCTAGCTCCTTACCCGTTACGATTACGGTGCATGAAAAAGCCATTCGTACACTAGTTCCCAAACACACATAGACAGTTAAAACCCACCGCTTCAAAAACGGTGGGTTTTCTATTCATTATTCTGCTTCTTGGCCCCATAAGATAATAAATCTATGCGTCAACTGCGCTGTCATGCCCCAAATATTTTCAGAGACTTCCTCGTAAAAAGGAATCAGACGATTATGGTGGCTAAACTTGTAGCCGGCGCCATCTGTGATTCGTTCAAATGGAAAATCCGATTGCGCATTGATGGTAGCTTCCAGCCTATGATAAACCGGCGGAGTAGCTTGTAATAGCTTTAGTGGGACTGTAAAAAGTCGTTCAACTTCTGCATTGGGACAAATGTCTGTCCAGTCATCAATCTTCAATTGCCCCACAAAGCAACGGATGGTACGATTATGGTAGACGATATAGTCTATTTCTCCCCAGATGTCAATGTCTGTTGCAGCCACATTGAGTTCTTCCATTGTTTCGCGAATGGCTGCCGCTTGATAGGATTCTCCTACCTCTACTCGCCCACCAGGAAAAGACACTTCGCCTGGTTGGGAAATGGTTTGACTGCGCAATTCATAAAGAATCTGCCACTCATCATTGGCCCAAACCAAGGGTAAAAAAACAGCATAAACTTTTTCCTGCCCTAAAGGTTGGGCTTGGTATTCTTGAAAAAATGTCTTTTTATCCTTCATCTGCTTTCCCTAAAATTTCTCTTTCTATGACGACCAAAACTCCCGATTCGTCATTGCTTGGTGCTTGATTCTTAGCTCTTTGACCTACATTTTCTGGACAATTCGCCATAGCGTAGGAATGGGGGGTCAAGTCCAACATTTCCAAATCATTGTCACTGTCTCCAAATGTCATCATCTCATCAAGCGAAATCCCCCAACGTTGACCGAGGAATTGCAGAGCAGTCCCCTTATTAATTGTCGGTTGGATGATATCAATGAACTGAAAACCGCTTGAAACAGCACGCGCTCGCGGTCCACTCATCTCATTAATCTGGTCTACCAAATCTGCAATGTCCTGATCGGGTACATCCAAGGTTACAATGCAAAATTTGTCTTCGGGTAACTCCGCAAACGATTCTAATTCCTTCCAAGAATAATTATGCTTCTTAACGATTTTCTTAAAATCTTCTGGTGCTGCTGCTCCAAAATAGGCATGGTCCAGCCCTCCCACCATACAACGAGAAAGAAGATTTTTCTGTCCCAATAAATCTAAGATTCCTTTCACAACCGATTGATCAAAATGATGTTCCTGTAATAAGTGACCATTTTCATAAATTTTATTCCCAATTTCAGACACAATGGTCATCTGGTCTAAGTAAGGTTCAAAAAATGTCTTAATCTGGTGAAATTGATTACCTGAAATAGCTACAATCTTGATGTCACGCGCTGTCAAGTCCTGAAAAATCTTATCAAAACGCTTGCGATCATAGTCATTCTGAGTATTCAAAAAAGTTCCATCCATATCAAAAGCAACTAATTTTATCATCTTCTTCCTTTCAGTCTACTCATTTGACCAGCTCAGGTGCATAAAATCCTTCATTTCTTGATAAGCCGTATCAACCCTTGCTTTTGTTTCCTCATCCAGTTGCTCTCGGTGTTTTCCACCTTCAATAAAATCTTCTAAGATAAAGGTTTGATAGGTATACAAGGATCCACCATCAGCCGCATATTGACCATTTGGCACACGGCTAACCCATGTCGGGTGAGCAGTCGCAGTCTGGATGAGTGTCTTCCCATCTTTTTTCTCGAAGGTTACATCCATGAGAACCCCGCGCTCTGTCCACTGGTAGTTATTCACCCCTTCCATGGTCTCCATCCGCTGGTTAGAGATAAAATTCCCCATAGAGTAGATAATAAGCTTTTTATCTCCATCTTTTTCAAGAATTTCAGATGGCTCTGCCACATGCGGATGACCACCAAAGACAACATCTGCTCCCCAATCTACCATTTTATGGTAGAGAGTCACCTGTTCTTGCGTTGGCTCCAGTTGGTATTCTACCCCCATCTGGGGCATGACAATGGTAACATCTGCTTCTTTTTCAGCACGCTCAATCTCTGCCTGCATCTTGCTTTCATTCATGTCGGATAGATAGCTATCATATTCTTCTTGAGTCAGATTGCCCTCCATACCATTAAAGCCATAAGCATAGGCCAAGATAGCGATTTTTATCCCATTGATTTCTCGAATAAATAGCGGAGCAGAAGCCCGATTGCCCTCAGGATAGATACCAACCGTCCCAATTCCTAAGTCTGTAAAGTTTTTTGACGTTGAAATAAGCCCTGATAACTGAGAATCCAAGATATGATTATGGGCCAAATCGACTACATCATACCCTGCATCCTTGATAGCTGTCACAACCGAGGAAGGAGCATTGAAAAGAGGGTAGCCAGCTAGAGGAAATTCTGAGGAAATCGTTCCCTCAAAGTCAGCAATGGCTAGATCTGCCTGCTCAATCCATGGCTTCACATAGGTAAAATTAGTCGAAAAGTCATAGGAGCCATCTGCCTGCTGGGCACTTATATAAAGACCATCATGGTAGAGTAGATCGCCATGCGCCATAACACGAGCTGTTTGGCTGGTTACTTGCTTACTCTTAGTCTGCTGACTGGATGACTGTTGCTTAGCTGCTGATTTTGTCACCCCCCCTGGCCGATTCAAAAAAAGAGTCCACACAAACAATCCTAAGACTAGCATGATGAGCGAGCTTAAAACAGCTATTACTTTTATTTTGCGTCTTTGCTGACGATGTCTCCATGCACGATTTGATCTTCTTCCCATGATACTACCTCCTATTTCTTCCAGTATACTCTATTCTTTGCCTTTTGAAAATAGGAAATCGAGCCAGTTTTCCCAGCCCGATGATTCCTTATTCTGTGATGTACTGCAATTTTCCGCGGAAATCTTCTAGGCTTTCATAACCTTTTTCTTCCATAATAGCTTGCAATTCTTCAGTAATACGCTCAAAGGCTTCTAATCCTTCTTTTTGCAATGTAGTCCCCAACTGCACCATGCTTGCACCGCAAAGAATGTGTTCAAAAGCATCTCGACCTGTCAAGACACCTCCTGTCCCCACGATTTGAATACTTGGATTAAGGCGTTGGTAGAAGGCGTGCACATTGGCTAGGGCAGTCGGCTTAATATACTGACCACCAATCCCGCCAAATCCATTTTTAGGCTTGATAACAACACTTTCGTCTTCAATATAAAGACCATTGCCAATCGAATTGACGCAGTTAACAAATTTAAGAGGGAATTTATTGAAAATTTCTGCCGCCTGGTCAAAATGTACAATATCAAAATAAGGTGGCAACTTGATTCCCAAAGGCTTGCTAAAATAACGGAAAACCTCCCTCAAAATACGCTCTGTCATGTCAAAATCATAAGCAATTTGTGGCTTACCTGGGACATTTGGACAGGAAAGATTGAGTTCTGTCAGTCCTGTAAACTCGCTATCTTGCACCATTTTTAAGATCGTGTGAGTTTCTTCAGGCGACATGCCAACGACAGAAAGAACAAAAGTCTTGCCTAGTTCCCTTTCCTGTAATTCTAAGAGATAATTCAAATAGTAGTCCAGACCTTGGTTGGGCAAGCCCATTGAGTTGATAGAACCCAGAGGCACATTTTGATAACGAGGCTCAGGATTACCTGCACGCGCTGCAAGAGTCGCTGTCTTGGTGACAAAGGTTCCCGCCGCAGAGTTTTTAACCCCCTCCAACTCTTCCTTGGTCATACACCAAACACCCGCTGCATTCATGAGGCAGTTGTCAAATTCTACACCAGCCAAACTTGTTTTTGTCGAAACCATCGTTTTCTCCTTTAGTTTTTTTTATTATAGCATAGAGAGAAGCCTGCTCTTAGCCTCTAACTGCATTTTAAGAAAAACATTCGGATTTAGATTTTTTTGAAAAAAGTTGTCAGAAAATTCAAGTTTTTACTTTACAAATAAATTTCTAGGTGCTATAATAGCACCATAAATTAAATTGTCAGACAATTTAATAAATCACAACTAAAGGGGAACTATTAATGACATCTGCTAAAGAATATATCCAAGCCTCATTTGAAGGAGTAAAGGCTCGCAACTCTCATGAGAAAGAATTCCTCCAAGCGGTGGAAGAATTGTTCAACACCTTGGAGCCAGTCTTCGAAGCTCACCCAGAATACATCACTGAAAATATCTTGGCTCGTATCGTTGAACCAGAACGCGTGATTTCTTTCCGTGTGCCATGGACTGATAAAGACGGAAATGTACAAGTCAACCGCGGCTACCGCGTCCAATTCAACTCAGCAGTTGGTCCATACAAAGGCGGACTTCGTTTCCACCCAACTGTAAACCAATCTATCCTTAAATTCCTCGGTTTTGAGCAAATCTTCAAAAACGTCTTGACTGGTCTTCCAATCGGCGGTGGTAAAGGTGGTTCAGACTTTGACCCTAAAGATAAAACAGATGCTGAAATCATGCGCTTCTGCCAAAGCTTCATGACTGAATTGCAAAAACACATCGGTCCTTCACTTGACGTTCCAGCTGGTGACATCGGTGTCGGCGGACGCGAAATCGGCTACATGTATGGTCAATACAAACGCCTTCGCCAATTTGATGCAGGTGTCTTGACTGGTAAACCTCTTGGATTTGGCGGTTCACTCATCCGTCCAGAAGCAACTGGTTATGGACTTGTTTACTTCACAGACAACATGCTCAAAGCCAACGGCAAATCATTTGACGGGCAAACTGTTCTGATTTCAGGTTCAGGTAACGTTGCCCAATTTGCAGTCCAAAAAGCTACTGAACTTGGTGGGAAAGTCATCTCTGTATCTGACTCAAATGGTTACATCATCGACGAAACTGGTATTGACTTCGACCTCCTTTGCGATGTGAAGAACAACCGTCGCGCTCGTTTGACAGAGTACGCTGCAGAAAAAGCTAGCGCAACTTACTTTGAAGGTTCTGTATGGGATTACGATGGTCAGGTTGACATCGCTCTTCCATGTGCGACCCAAAATGAAATCGACGGTGACAAGGCTGCTCGCCTCGTGAAAAATGGTGTCTACTGTGTAGCTGAAGGTGCCAACATGCCTTCAAACCTTGATGCTATCTACACTTACAAGGAAAACGGTGTTCTTTACGGTTTGGCAAAAGCAGCCAATGCTGGTGGTGTAGCCGTATCAGCCCTCGAAATGAGCCAAAATAGCCTCCGCTTGTCATGGACTGCCGAAGAAGTGGACAACCGCCTCAAAGACATCATGGCAAACATTTTCAACACAGCTAAAGAAACAGCTGAAAAATACGACCTTGGTAAAGACTACCTTGCAGGTGCTAACATCGCAGCCTTTGAACAAATCGCTGACGCAATGATTGCCCAAGGATTGGTATAAGAGCAAACTAATTAAGATTGGAGAAATCGTCCTTCGTGGACTGCTTCCTCAATCTTTTTTCTTGCTCAAAAAAACTCCCAGAAACAGGCTCTGAGAGTTTCAATAGTCTATACCTTACATAGACAGGATTTACATAATCTTTTGGAAGCGTCAGCCCTTCTTCCTAAAACTTACGATAATTTTTGTAAGCCAGATAGAAGAAAAACAAGTGACAAACCAAAACTGATGAGAAAACGTGGAGAGTGCCAAATAGCGTCAAACAGTAATATTGCATAAATTGATGCAGCAAAATTTGCTATATTTGGAAAGAAAAATAGACTCACTCCAAAAAGAATCACTGCTGAAACAAAGAAGGTCATAAATACTACCATCTGCTTAATCATGACAAAACTCCATTCTTAGATAGCATCTATATCCCTATATCGTGGGTAGACCAGTAAATATCCTGATAAATAAACCGATAAACATCCGAATCATCCACTCCGTAGTAGAGAGTCAAGTCCACTTTTTCGCCTGGTTTGATTTTTTCTGGGATATCTTTGTTGTAGGTTTGATAATCAAGGACATAATAACCACTTGCATCATCACCATAAACCGAAAATTCATACTCATCGAAGTAATAATCTTGATCGCTGGTATTTTTCAGATTGACCTTTACCACCAAGGCCTGATCCAAACTGTCATCAATGAGCCTATCTGCATCTGCAATTTCTATAGACTCTACCTTGATTGAGAGATCCGCCATTTCGGCTGTTTCACCGATTGCATATTCATCATAATCAGACCAGTCCATAGTGGCTTCATAGCCAGCGTCATAATCCCCAGCAACAAATTCATTAACCGCTTGGCTCCCTAAGACCAACAAGAGAAAGCCCACCACCGTTGCTAGGATGAGCGAAATAACCAGTCCTGCAATACTGGTCCAGAACAACGGCTGCTGGTGAAGTGGCTTTTTCCGATAATAAACATGGCCATCTTCGACGATAAATTCTTTTGGAAACATACTCTTCCCTTTCTATTTAGAAGCCAGCAAATCCAAGCCAGATTCTAGAAGGGCTTTTTGATAAAAGCCATAAAAATCATGATACACTTGACTTTGTTGACCATTGGCCACAAAGAGGTGAATGCGATAAGAAAATTGCCCTGTTTCAGAAGTTTGCGGCCCCAATACTAAACAATTTTTCACAGCATCATACAGAGGAATGTGTTGTGCATTTACTTTCTTAATGACTGCATCAACTGCCTCTAAATCCACTGTACTAGAAAGTGGAAAATCAATTTGCACCCGCATATCTCCGCGAGATTTATTACTAACAACTAAAATATTTCGATTCGGAATAAAGTGTAGAGTCCCGTCTGCATCGCGTATCTGTGTTGTTCGGATTCCAACAGAAACCACCTTTCCTGCTACAGCAATCGGTCCATTTGTCAGACGAACATTGTCTCCCACATCAAACTGGCGCTCAACGAGAATGAAAAAGCCATTAACCAAATCAGATAAAAAGCCCTGCGCACCCAGACCAATGGCAACCCCAGCAATCCCCGCACCCGCTAACAGGCTAGATACAGGAAGCCCACAAATAGCTAAAATACAGTAAATCAAAAAGAAAACCAAGGTATACTGAAGAATATTTTCCACCAGACGAATGACCGTCTTTTGGCGCCCCGAGTCTGGATGGTTTAATTTAACACTAGACTGCACCATCTTCTTGGCTACAAATTTGATACTCCTTCTAAGGAGAAGAAAGAACAAATAAAGCAGCACAATGGAAATCAGATTCATCAAAATCGCTTCTATATCAAATTGCGCAAAATACTTTTGAAAAAATGAAAGCATAGAACTCCTTTCTAGGGATATTATATCATACTTGAAGAGAGTTGTTTTATGGAAAGATAGCTTGAACCAAATGTGAGTTTTAAGCCTGTATCTCCAAAGTATTCCCTAGTGAAAATAGTCTTTCTACTCACCATTTATTTGATAAAAAACTCTCTATTTTGTTCATCAAAATGCCAAAAATTTGGCATTTTTTTATTTGCATTGGTGATATACTAAAGGTGCTGTAGAGATTTTTTATTCTACTGAATTTCAATAATCGTCTGTTACTCATTTATTGATTTTTCCTTTCATGATACTGTGTACAAACGATTTTATCCTTACCTTTTGTTACTAGTTATTCTATTGCGTGAATAAAAATTCATAAAATTGATTGTTTTTTGTATAATAATGAATTAAAATACAAACACATTTCTTTTATGGAGGATAAATATGAACAAGAAAACAAATTCTCATCCAGCCCAATCATCCATTTTGACCAAGGGTGCAACCTTATCCTGCCTTTTGGTCTGCAGCTTGGTTCTAGCTCAACATGTTGCAGCAGAGGAAAACCTGCCTAGCCCCAACAACACACCAACTGTCACCAACACCTTGCAGCCAGAAGCTAATAGCTCAAGTCCTGAGACAAGTAGCCCTGACCAACCTTTAGCAGAAACACCTACCCCTGAGTCTACTGCTAGTCTAACAGAAGCTCCTAGTAGCACAGAAGAAAAACCTCTTAGCCCTGCTGAAGAGACAACAACAGATGCTTCAACCGCAGAAAGTTCGACTAGCCAGCCGGAAGGAACTACCAGTACTCTACAACCTCTTGCGACTGTTGCTGAATCGCCTACCACAAGTGAGAATGTAACTATTACAGAAACTCCTGCCACGCTTTATATGGACCAAGAAAATAGTGTTCAGGTTGCAGCTCCAACAACTTCTCCTCTAACTTGGACCATCAAAGATCTGCCTACTATGACCTATGATATGGAGACAGGAACCTTCACAAAGGAAGAACTACTGACCATCACCTCCGATCCTCAAGGTGACCTCACCAATTACACGATCACAATGAAACCACTCTTTGGTAGCGACCTCAGTCTACGTTGGCCAAACAACATCCGTCGTACCTACCGTGATTATATTCAAACCTATGTCTTAAAAGGTGTCAGCGCAGACGGAAAAACAATCATCACCAAAGAAATCACACTTCGTCCTTACGAAAGCTATATGACTCATGAGGAATTACAGGCAGAAATTGATGCTATCGAGAAGGAACATGCTGATGATCGTTTGGTAAAAGTGGAAACAATTGGGACCAGTGCTCAAAACAATCCTATCAAAATGGGCATTATCGCCAAGGATCAAGCCAGCATTGATGACTACCTCAGCAAGACAACACCAGCTATGTTAACCAATCCTGATGAGGCTATGAAACATTTGGCAGAAGGAGCATTTGACTACAAACTCCCTATTCTCATCAACAATACCCATGCCGATGAGCAACCGGGAATTGATGTGGTACGTGGCTTATTTGAAGAATTTGCCCGTAAAGCAACCATCGTTTATGAAACTGTCGATGCCAATAATCTTCCTCAAAAAATTGTGTTGGATGTCAAACAATTACTTGAAAAAGTCATCCTGCTCTTTAACTTCACAGAAAATCCTGACGGAGATATTGCCAATACACGTGCCTTAGCAAACGGCTTAGATCCAAACCGCGACACTGGTTACCAAACCAATCCTGAAACAAAGGCTATTGTGGAGCAAATAACTAAGTGGAATCCAATCTCCGTTTTTGACGTTCACGGCTTTGTAAAAGATTTCCTAATCGAGCCAGCCACTCCTCCACACGATCCTAACTTTGAATATGATATTTTTGAAGAAGACTTGGTCGCAGAAGCTAATGCTATGGGACGAGCAGGCATTACCAATTCTAAGTACGACCACTATATTATTCCAAAATACTACTATGGTTCTGGCTGGGATGACTCTTTCTCTGGTTATACGGCAGTTTATGCCCTCTATCATGGTATTTTAGGACATACGATCGAAATCCCTGAAACCAACCAAGATTCCTACAAGGCTGGTCTCTATGCTGTTCTAGCTGGTATCCACTACGCCTTGGAAAATAGTGACCGCTTAATGAAAAATCGACTAACTTACTATTCTCGAGGTGTTAATAAAGTGGAAGCGCCATCCGCAGAAACACCACTCGTAACAACTGACGGTAGTGTCAAAGGTCGGATTCGCCAAGATGGTCAAGCTAATTTCTTCCCAGATTACTACGTCATTCCAATGGAATTATCTGCGAACAACGATATTGATCAATCCTTCAAAATGATCGATTACTTCAGAAGAAATGGGGTATTACTCAGCCAATTGACAGAAGATACTGCCGGCTATAAAAAAGGAGATTTGGTGATTGACATGGCCCAAGCCAAACGCGGCTACGCTAACCATGTCATGTACAAGGGGTCCGATGAATCAGAGTGGGCTGAAATGTACGCTGAATTGGTCATGAATTTCCCTGATATGCGAGGCTTCAAGTCAGAAGCTGTATACACTGCCGACCTCTTCAAAGATAAATTGGGTCCAGTTACCCTATCTCAAGCACCACGTTCTGCAGCGGTAGAGGATACTCCATATTACTTCTTAGCCAATAATTCCCTAGCTGCTGTCCAAGCTGTCAACGCAGCCATTCGAGGTGGAAAATCCGTCTACTTAACAAACGATGGCTATATTATTGATAGTAAAACCTTCAAGGAAATGATTGGCAACTACCCACTCTATGCAGAGCCTTTCTATAAGAAACCTGTCGGCAAGACTCTGACAGCCATGAAAGTCTACTCTCCAGGAAATCCTAACATCAGCCTTGGTTTCCCATCTGTCTCAGAAGCAACACTCGGACTGAAGCAAATGGGATTTGATGTCGTCACTAGTCTAGACGAAGCTGATGTGGTGGTCTTGGACAATGGACAATTCGACGCCTCTGTATTTGGTAAAAAACCTGTTATTATTATCGGTGGAGAAGCCATGGCTCGCCTTGAAAAACTAGGTCTATTAGCTGGATTTGATGCTGAAACAATGGCAGCTAGAAATGCAGGTTCCTACGAGGGACTCATGCGAATCAAACTTGACGACCAAAGCCCTTACACTAGCGGATATAAGGCCGACACTCTATACTATGCAAACTCAGGTAGTTGGATTGCAGGTATTCCAAGTAATTTCAAGGTTTTGGCCAATATACAAGGAGGAAATTTCTATGTCTCTGGTTGGTGGCCTGGTCATGAAGAATTGGCAGGAAAAAATGTTGCCATTAGTGGTAGCTACATGGATCAGCCAATCTTTATCTTTGCTGGAAATCCTCTCAATAAGACCCATACCTTGAATTTCTATCGTTGGGTCAGCAATGCTATTTTTGGAACGGAGCTAGCAAACTTTGAGGACTTACCTCAAGCAACTCCAAAACCGATAACAACTGATAAACCAGCTCCTCTAGCTTATCAGCCACAAGCAACTAGACCGACAACACCTGCAAAAACTTTACCAAAGACAGGACAAGCAAGTTCTCCTATCCTGGTTATTGCAGGTGCCATGTTGGCCTTTGGTAGCTGTTTCTTATTAAAAGATAAAAAAGAAGAAAACTAGACATTTCTGACACACCAAAAAGAGGTTAGGACAAGTTCCCACCCTCTTTCTTATTTTTTAAAATGGTTCTTGGTTTCATGGATAATAATAGGGGACAAGACCAGTAAGGCAATCAGATTTGGTAAAGCCATCAATCCATTAACGATATCTGCAATCACCCAGACCAATTCTAATTCAATGAAGGCACCGACAACTACCATTGCCACAAAGAAAATTCGGTAGATTTTTAGGTGTTTGACTCCAAAAAGAAACTCAAAGCAACGTTCTCCATAGTAATTCCAACCCAAAATGGTCGTAAAGGCAAAGAGGGTCAAGAGAACGGTCAAGAGGCCACTTCCCCAGCTAGAATAAGTGCTGGTAAAGACCGATTGAGTTAAGGCTGCACCATTTTGCGTCCCTGTCCAAAATCCTGTCACAATAATCGAAAGCCCTGTCAAACTACAGATAATTAAGGTATCGATAAAAGTCCCTGTCATGGAAATCAAGCCCTGCTCCACCGCATGATTGGACTTAGCAGCCGCCGCAGCAATCGGTGCACTTCCCAGACCAGATTCATTAGAGAAGACGCCACGCGCCATCCCACTACGTAAAGCAACCATCATGGTCGCTCCGACAAATCCGCCTGTAGCCGCAGTCCCTGTAAAGGCTGAGCTAGCAATCATTTTCAAACTAGGAAGGAGACTATCTGTGTGCGTCACCAAAATTCCTAATGTCGCTAGAATATAGACAATCGCCATAAATGGGACTACCTTAGTCGCCACATCAGAAATCGCCTGAATCCCACGGAAAATAATCAAGGCCACGACCAGTCCCAACAAGATGCCGACCAGACGTACATCCACACCAAAAGAATTATGAATCGAACTCGTAATAGCATTGACCTGAGTAAAGGTTCCTATACCAAAGAGGGCAACTAGGAGACCACTAAAGGCAAAGAAAGTCGCTAGCGGACGCCATTTTTCTCCCATACCGAGGAGGATATAGTACATAGGACCACCTGAACTCTCACCATTGGCATCCGTTGTTCGGTATTTAATGGCTAAAAATCCTTCAGCATACTTGGTTGCCATCCCTAAGAAAGCCGCCACCCACATCCAGAACAAGGCTCCTGGACCACCTAATTTGATGGCTGTTGCAACTCCGACAATATTTCCAGTCCCGACAGTCGCTGCCAAAGCTGTACAGAGAGCCGCAAAACTAGATACTTCTCCATCTCCTGACTGGTCACCAGACAGAATCAGCCGAAAAGCTTTTGGAAGTTTAAATAACTGAAAAACTCCCAATCTCACGGTCAAATACAAGCCCGTTCCTACCAAAAGCATCAAAAGGGGCACTCCCCAGACAAAGGTTTGCACCTTTTGCATCAATTCAAGCATATCACATTCTCCTTTTTATCAATAGAAAACCAAGAAAAAAGAGGCTATAAATAGCCTCTGGATACACGAAAAACGTGGGGAAAGTCCCTTTTTTCGCTCTGTCCTTTTGCCTGAGAGTTTCAGCAGTTTCTGCCTTGCCCCTTCGGCGCCAAATGGTCTCTCCAGAGTTCCGTCTTTTTTACAGTTAGATTTCTCCTCCTATAAAAGGTCAACCGGTATTCTATTTTTATTGATATTAATTATACAGAAAATTCGTAGAATTGCAAGTTTTTATATAAAAACTCTCATTTTTTTAGCAAATCCACGAACAATCCATAACCTTCCGCTTCCATGTCATTTCTTGGAATAAAGCGCAATGCCGCAGAATTAATGCAGTAACGCAAACCACCCTTGTCTCGCGGCCCATCATCAAAGACATGTCCCAAATGCGCTTGTCCAGCGCGGCTCCGCACTTCTATGCGATTCATACCGTGGGAATAATCTTGGAAATAAGTGGCTACTTCCTTGCTAATCGGCTTGGTAAAGGATGGCCAACCACAGCCTGAATCAAACTTATCTGTGGACAAAAAGAGCGGCTCTCCCGTTGTAATATCGACATAAATACCCGCTTGGTCACTCTCGAAAAATTCATTTTCAAAAGGACGCTCTGTCGCCGCTTCTTGGGTCACCTGATATTGCAAATCTGTTAACCGAGCTTTCAAGTCTTCTTGACTCGGTTTGGCATAATCTTTGGCATCAATGACAGGAATTTTTGCTTGATTTACATCAATATGACAATAACCAGTCGGATTTTTCTTGAGATAGTCCTGATGGTAATCCTCCGCTAGAATATAATGGCGCAAGGGCTCACATTCGACTGCTAGTTTTTGGATACCGAGCTTAGCAGCTTCTTCTGCCATCACCGTCTCAATCACAGACACACTTGCTTCATCTGTATAGTAAATCCCCGTCCGGTACTGGCGCCCCTTGTCAGGTCCCTGCTGATTAACAGAAACGGGGTCAATGACGCGGAAATAATAGAGAAGAACTTCCCGTAGTGTCAACATATTTTCATCATAAGCCAGATAGACTGTCTCCGCATGATCTGTTTGCTTAAGGAGCTGATAAGAAGTGGTCTCCACCTGACCATTGGCATAACCTACGCTGGTCTTCAACACACCCTCAATCTGAGAAAAATATTCCTCTAATCCCCAAAAACAACCACCTGCAAGATAGATTTCTTTCATAGTGCACCTCCTAGAATTTGCAAAAAGAGAGTGGGACAAAAATCGTGATTTCGCAGAAATCGATTTTGTCGTCCCACCTCCGCACAGTTGACTAGACTGGTCGAAATCTCTTGCGTAGCAAGGGATGAGAACATTCAGTCAACCACTGCGTCAAACTGTTAAAACTATAGAAAATTAGAGAGCCTGAGACTTTTGTCCCAGACTCTTCTCAGCTCATTTTGTCATCAACGACCTATCATGGAAAAAATTAGCCAATCTCAGCCAAGATTGCTTTCAACTGTTCTTTCGTGTGAACGCCAGCCACTTGCTTGACCACTTGACCGTCTTTCTTGAACAGAAGTGTTGGGATAGACATAATACCAAAATGACGAGCTGTCTCTGGATTTTCATCCACGTCCATTTTGTAAATGCGTAATTCATCTTCGTCTACTTCTGCTGCCAATTGCTCCAAGATTGGGGCTTGCATACGACATGGACCACACCAAGTTGCCCAAAAATCTACAAGAACCACGCCTTCAGCTGTTTCTGTTTCAAAATTTGCATCTGTAATAGCTTGTACCATAAGAATTCTCCGTTTCTTCATTTTGTACTGTTATTCTACACTAAAAAAATCAGATTGGGAAATAATTGCTACGGTAGGAGTATTGGGGGACAAATCCCTTACAAATCAATGACGTAGGTATATTCTTGATAGCAGGTTTCCCTACCTAAAGGTCACAATCGTAGCACCTGAGCCGCCTGCGTTTTGCGGGGCATAGCCAAATTCTTTGATGTTGCGGTTGCGACGGAGATACTTGGTCACTCCTTCACGGATGACGCCTGTTCCGATACCATGAATGATATCCACCTGCGCCATATTGTTAAGGAGAGCTTGATCAATAAATTCATCCAATTCCTGCATGGCTTCTTCGTAACGTTTGCCTCGGAGGTCCAAACGGGCACGCGGACCTTTTGCTGCTGTCCGTTTGACAACATTGATTTGTTTTTGCTTGGTTTTGTCTTCCTTCTCAGCCTTGACAAGAGTAAATTCATCCCGTTTCAAGGTCATCTTAATCAGTCCAACTTGGGCCTCAAAACGTCCGTCCTTGAGCTGGCTGGTCAGGGTTCCACGTTGACCGTAGGCAGTCACGATGATGTCGTCTCCTACCTTAGCTGCCTTTTCTTCCTTGGCTTTTTTCAGAACTTTATTTTTAGATAAATCTACTGTTGCAGGAGCCAACTTTTTGAGCTGCTCCTTGGCTTCAATAATCTGATGCGGCTTGAGACTGGCTTGGTCATGCAGATTTTTGAGGATGTCCTCACTTTCTGTCAAGGCCAAAGCCACAATTTCCTGAGCTTCTAAACGAGCCTTGTTGAGTTCGGTTTCCCGTTCACGGTTGAGTTCGTTGTAAAGTTTACGCAGGGCTCGATTCATTTTGAGATTTTCCTGCTCGACTTCCCGAATGCGGTCCAATCGTTTACGACTTTCCAAGGTCTGCATTTCCAGTTTTTCAATGATATTATTGACATCACTATCTGTGTCTGTCCAGGCTTGAGCTGCACCAATAACCGCATCTGACAAGCCCAGACGGCGTGCAATTTCAAAGGCATTTGACCGACCAGGGACTCCTTGCAAAAAACGATAGGTTGGTCGCAAACTATCCGTATCAAATTCCATGCTGGCATTTTCCACTGCCTGAGTCTCAATACCATAAGCCTTGAGTTCTGGATAGTGGGTGGTCGCCATGGTCTTGATGCCACGGAGGCGCAAATCATCTAAGATAGCCATAGCAAGACTGGCTCCCTCTTGCGGATCCGTTCCCGCTCCCAACTCGTCAAAGAGAATGAGCGACTGGTCATCAGCCTTGGCTAAAATATCCACAATGTGGGTCATGTGACTAGAGAAAGTTGATAGACTCTGCTCAATAGACTGCTCATCGCCGATATCGGCAAAAATCTGATTGAAAATCCCGACACGACTCCCTTTATCAGCCAAAATCGGCAGACCAGACTGGGCCATGAGCTGAGCTAGCCCCAGTGTTTTTAGCATAATGGTCTTACCACCCGTATTGGGACCAGTAATGACAATGGCGGTCAAATTTTTTCCAAAATGTAGATGATTGGCTACAGGATGAGTAATCAAGGGATGGCGAACATTGAGAAGGGCGATGTCCTGATCTTGAGATAGGGTCGGCACCACCGCTTCATAGCGACGAGCAAAAAGATGCTTGCCCCGCACCAAATCCAAGTGCCCGATAACCCAAGCATTGTTTCCGATAATAGCTGCGTGCGGTCGAATCATGTCTGACAACTGAGACAAAATCCGTGCAATCTCATGACGCTCTTCAGCACGTGCATTGGTGATGTCTTCGTTCAGAGCCACGACTGAGCGCGGTTCAATGTAGACGGTCGATCCAGAAGCCGAAATATCGTGCACGACCCCTGCAATCTTGTTTCGGAAGGTATTTTTGACCGGCAAGACATTGCGTCCATTCCGACTAGCCAAAACGCTATCTGACAACATATCCGCCTTGGTCTTGAGAAATTCCTGCATGAGCTGACGGACCTGAGCTTCAGCTTCTTGGATTTTCCGACGGATCTTCATAAGATTTTCAGAGGCAAAATCCTCTACAAAACCGCCGTCGTTGATGGATTGAAGTGATCCTTGTAAACTAGGAAAGAGCTCCATCTTTTCAAACAAATGCTGTAGCTGTTGCAAACCGACATTTTCCAAATTACTATAAAAATCTGCCAAATTTTTGCTGACTTCTAAGATTTTTTTCAGACTCAAGAGTTCAGAAATGTTGAGGTCAGCGTCCAACTGCAATCGCTTGACAGCAGGCGTCACATCCACCGTCTTGCCAATGGCAAAATAAGGATAATATTCAAAAATAGCTGCCATATCCTTGATTTCATCAAAGGCTTGTTGAAGACGGTCAGCTTCCGCCATGGGAGTCAGTCCCTGTAATTCTTGCAAGCCCTGTTCCGTCACCACGAAGGGCTCTAAGAGGACTGTTACTTTCTTAAATTCTAGGGTTTCGATAATTTTTTGATTCATGATATTTCCTACTAAAAAAGAGGTAAGTTCTGCTTACCCCACCACATTTGTCACCCAAAGTTGCTGCAAGACACTTGTCATAATCGGGGTGTATTTGATAATGGCATTGGCCACAAAGCTTTCTTGCAAATAATGCTGTACTGTCGCAAGAGGAACAGTTGCCACCACGGTTAAGATCAACTGCAGCGAAATCAAGGTCACAATCACAGCCAGACCACCACTGATGGAATTGGTCAGGCGCGTATCTGGATTGATAAAATTCAGCAGATGCACAAAAATGCCGATAAAGCGCATAATGGCATAAACAAGAATATAAACCGCTAAAAAGGCCAGACCAGCATAAAAAATCTCGTCCAAGTTAAACAGATATTTGCTGGCAAAATAGGCATTCTTGGCGCCATCTGTCGCCGTTGTAAAAGGCACCCAGAGATAGAAAATTTTAGCTAAACTCTTGTAATTTCCAGAAGCGATGATCAGGGCTAAAACTGCTGAAAATGTATAATAAGCCTGCAAAACCAAACCACGACTGTAGCCGATGTAAAAGCTCCACAATAAAATAATCAATAAAATCAAGGAAATCATAGGTTCTCCTCAAGTTCGTCCAAGTCCACCAAGGGGGCGGTTTTCTGCAAGACTTTTTCTTTCATGTTTTCGAGTTCGAGTTCTGTCTTTTCAAAAGCCACTTCCCGTGTCAACTGGACAGAAAGAGCATTGATAGCCAAAAGCAAAGCCAAGGTTTCTGGGTCTGCATTGGGCATTTTTGCTTTCAAGGCTTGGTATTTTTCCTGGGCCACACGCTCGATTTCTTCCATAAAGAGATTGTCGTGCTCAGTGGTCAAGGTTAATTGTTTTTCTCCGAATGTAAATTTATATCGATTCAAGTTTGCCATAAAATCACCTCATTCTTCATTATACCGTAAAATCAGCTTTTTGACTATCTCGACCTGCTTGATTAAGGCAAAAGGACAGAAATATGCTATACTGATAAAATGAACACAATCGTATTGAAAGTGACTGATACCGTCAAGAAAAAGATGTTAGAAAACTATGCTGCTTACCAGCAACCTAGCAAGAATGCCTATATGGATGGATTTTTCAAGCTGGACGGGGCTTCTCTGTCTATTTATACTTCTGGGAAAGCTATGTTTCAAGGGGAGAAGGCTGGATTTTATGCAGAAAAATGGGGCTGGGTTCCTGACGACACTGACTCGTCAAGTCCTAGCGGACAGGACATGCCCATGATTGGGACAGACGAGGTGGGAAACGGCTCCTACTTTGGTGGTCTTGCGGTGGTAGCAAGTTTTGTCACCCCAGCTGACCATGCCTTTCTTCGTTCATTGGGAGTAGATGATTCTAAAAAAATGACAGACCAAAAAATCTGCCAAATCGCGCCACTCTTAAAAGAAAAGATTACCCACCAAGCTCTGCTATTGTCCCCAAGAAAATACAACCAAGTCATCGAGCAAGGTTACAACGCTGTCTCTGTCAAAGTGGCTCTCCATAATCAAGCTATCTTTCTGCTGCTCCAAAAGGGCGTTCAGCCTAACAAGATTGTCATCGACGCCTTTACCAGCACCAAGAACTACGACAAGTATCTGAGCAAGGAGAAAAATCGTTTTGCCAATCCGGTGACACTAGAGGAAAAGGCCGAGGGCAAGCATCTGGCTGTCGCTGTCTCTTCCATCATCGCACGCGCTATGTTTTTGGAAAATCTGGTCCAACTCGGGCAAGAAATTGGCTGCAATCTACCTTCTGGTGCAGGAAGCAAGTCTGACCAAGTTGCCAGCAATATTCTCAAAACACATGGGATGGCTGGGCTTGAATCTACCGCCAAACTCCACTTTGCCAATACGAAAAAAGCGCAAGCATTACTAAAATAGGTGAATTTATATGAAATATTTTTTGAAAGAATGGGGACTTTTTACCCTCATCTTGACCCTCTTTATCCTAAGCCGACTTTTTATCTGGAGTCCCGTCACCGTTGACGGCCATTCTATGGACCCAACTCTTCTTGATCAGGAAAAATTACTCATGGTCAAGACCACTAGCATTAACCGATTTGACATTGTCGTAGCTAGTGAGTTGGATGAAGAAGGCAAGGAAAAGCTCATTGTCAAGCGGGTTGTCGGCATGCCTGGTGATACCATTCGCTATGAAAATGACGCCCTTTATGTCAATGACAAAAAAGTGGAGGAGAGCTACCTAGCTGACTATAAGGCCCTATTTGCCAAAGACAAGCTCCAGTCAACCTATTCCTACAACTCTTACTTCCAAAAGTTAGCTCAACAAGCCAACTACTTCACCCAAGACGCTACTGGCAATGCCAACTTTACAGTCACTGTCGGGAAGGGAGAATATTTTCTACTTGGAGACGATCGGATTGTCTCACAAGATAGTCGCGCTGTTGGTAACTTCAAAAAAGCAGATATAAAAGGCGAAATTGTCTTCCGCTTCTGGCCATTTAGTCGTTTCGGCGGCATGTAAGATTTATTTAGGAGTTGGGCTCAAATCCGACTCCTAAATTTATGCTAATTAGAATAACTAAGCGCAGTGGTTGGGGGACCTGTTTAAGTTGAAAATAAAGCTTGCGGAGCAAGT
Organism: Streptococcus hepaticus; assembly: GCF_043656315.1. Classification (NCBI taxonomy): domain Bacteria; kingdom Bacillati; phylum Bacillota; class Bacilli; order Lactobacillales; family Streptococcaceae; genus Streptococcus; species Streptococcus hepaticus. Next base: position 112,080 of record NZ_JBINIY010000003.1, on the reverse strand, counting down.
GTCAAAAGGTCCGGTGGACGTTTTCTGCCTGAGCTTAAAAGTTGGGAGCGAAGGGAACCCTTTATAAACTGTTGTGAGTTCTTTCCCACTCCCTTTTCACATACATCTAAGAGAGAACACTATGTCTGAAGTTTATTTTTCTGGGACCATTGATAGGATTATTTTTGAAAATCCCAGTAATTTTTACAAGATTCTTCTGTTAGAAATTGACGATAGTGACGCTGATTTTGAAGACTACGAAGTCATTGTCACCGGTACGATTGCCGACATCATCGAAGGAGAAGAATATCGTTTTTATGGTCAACTAGTGACCCATCCAAAATATGGCCAACAATTGCAAGTTAGCCGTTACGAGCGGGCCAAGCCGACATCAGCTGGACTGGTCAAGTATTTTTCCAGCGCCCACTTCAAGGGAATTGGGCGAAAAACAGCTGAAAAAATTGTTCAGCTCTATGATGGTGACGATGTCATCGACCAGATTTTAGCTGAGCCTGAAAAATTAAGTCAAATAACAGGCCTTTCCGCTAAAAATCGCCAAGAATTTCTGGACAAACTCCGCATGAATTACGGGACGGAAATGATTTTAGCCAAGTTGGCAGAATATGGCATTCCCAACAAACTCGCCTTTCAAATCCAAGACCTCTACAAAGAAAAAACCTTGGACCTCATCCAGGAAAATCCTTATCAACTGGTCGAAGATGTGCAAGGGATGGGCTTTACCATTGCCGATAAAATCGCTGATAATCTAGGAATTGAAGCCCAATCTCCTCAACGGTTCCGCGCAGGTCTCCTCTTTAGCCTACTCAATCGTTCCATGGAAATGGGTGATACCTATGTTGAAGCACGTGATCTCTTAGAAAACACACTGGAAGTTTTGGAAAAGGCCCGTCCTGTTGAACTAGAGCCGGCTGCCGTGGCGGGTGAGCTGACCAATCTCATCAATGAAGGCAAGGTCCGGCAAATTGACACCAAAATTTTTGATAACAGCCTCTTCTTTGCTGAGCAAGGTATTCAGAAAAATCTCAGCCGTCTACTTGAGAAATCAAGTGTTAAAACCTTTCCGCGTGAAGAAATTGAAGCGGCCATCGACCAGCTGGAAATTGAAGCCAGTCTGACCTACGACAGCATTCAAAAAGAAGCTATTATAGAGGCCATCAACAATCCTCTCTTTATCCTGACTGGCGGACCAGGTACTGGTAAGACTACCATTATCAACGGGATTATTGCTATCTACGCGATTTTACACAAGATCAATCTGCAAAAATCCACCAGCGACTGCCCTATCTTACTGGCGGCTCCGACTGGTCGCGCCGCCCGCCGTATGAATGAATTGACAGGTCTACCAAGTGCGACTATCCACCGCCATCTCGGTCTGACTGAAGACGCGACGGAGCCTACGCGTGATGATTATCTAGATGCTGAACTCATCATCATCGACGAATTTTCTATGGTGGATACTTGGCTAGCACATCAGCTCTTCAATCATATCTCTTCCAACAGTCAAGTGTTGATCGTAGGCGACGCAGACCAGCTTCCGTCCGTCAGTCCGGGGCAGGTCTTAGCAGACCTCCTACAGGTTCCTAGTCTGCCCAGTATTAAGCTGGAGAAGATTTATCGTCAATCGGACGACTCCACCATTGTCCACTTGGCCAGTCAGATTCGCCAAGGCAGTTTGCCAGCTGATTTTACCCAGAAAAAGGCTGACCGTTCCTACTTTGAAACAGGAAATGAACAAATCCCAGCTATGGTTGAACGCATTGTTAGCGCAGCTGTCAAGTCAGGTATTCCAGCATCAGAAGTCCAGATATTAGCCCCCATGTACCGTGGCGCAGCAGGCATTGATCAGCTCAATCTCATGGCGCAAGCCCTGCTCAACCCTCTGGCTGAAAACGCACTAGAATTCGCCTACAACGACCAAACCTTCCGTCAAGGCGACCGCGTGATTCACCTCGTTAACGACGCTGAAAGCAATGTCTTTAACGGTGATTTAGGCTACATCACCGACCTCCTGCCTGGCAAGTATACCGACTCCAAGCAGGACGAGATCACCATTAACTTTGACGGCAATGAGATTAGCTATCCTCGTAATGAATGGTACAAGATTACCCTGGCCTACGCCATGTCCATTCACAAGTCGCAGGGGAGCGAGTTTCAGGTAGTCATCCTGCCCATTACCGGTAACAGCCACCGCATGCTCCAGCGCAACCTTATCTATACAGCTATCACTCGCGCCAAAAGTAAGCTTATCCTTCTGGGACAGGTTCGCGCCTTTGGCTATGCCGTAAAAAACGCTGGCACCAGACGCAAGACCTATCTAGTTCCTCGTTTTCTTGGGAAAACGGCAGAGCTGGACAGTCTAAAAACTTCACCAGACGCAACTTCCCCTCAGCCAGCCGATTATCGCCTGACCGAGCAAAACATCCTCACCATTGATCCCATGATTGGAATAACCGAAGAAGATATTGCTCAATTTTTTAAAATCTAAGATACCCACTAATCAAATATTTTCCCCTAAATAGTAAAAATACAAAAACACAAGAGACTCAGAAATAGAGTTCTCTTGCGTTTTTCTTTCTACCCAAAATTCGTTACCGTCACGCCCAGCAGACGAATGCCTTTTGCTGGTTCACCGACCGCCTCAAAAATGTCATGCGCCTGACGCTCGATAACCTCCTCATTTTTAGTGTATTCTTCTAAACTAACGCGTTTGGTCATGGTAGCAAAATCGCCATAGCGTATCTTAACCACCACTGTTTTGCCGACCTTGCCATGCTTGTCCAGACTTTGGCTGACGCGTTTGGCTAAACTTGTCAACTCTTTTTTAGCATCTTCTTCCGTATAAAGGAGCTTGGCGTAGGTCCGTTCCTTACCGATGGACTTGCGGAACCGATTGACCTTGACCTTATTTGAAGAAATGCCCCGCGCCTTCCTGTACAAGTCAAATCCGAATCGTCCAAACTTGTCAATCAAGGTCATCTCAGGGATTTCTAACAAATCCTTGCCTGTAAAAACAGCCATATCATGCAACCGTTCGACCGTTTTCTTTCCCACTCCGTGAAATTTTTCAACAGGCATTTCCGACAAAATCTCTACCGCTTCTTCTGGCAAAATCAAGGTCAGACCATGCGGTTTTTCCATATCAGAAGCAATTTTTGCCAAAAATTTATTATAGGAAACGCCAGCTGAAGCTGTCAACTGTAATTCATTCCAGATATCATATTGAATCATTTTAGCCACCTTGACGGCGGACTTGATTCCTAATTTATTATCTGTTACATCCAAGTAGGCCTCATCAATGGACATAGGCTCCACCAAATCCGTATAGCGCTTGAAAATCTCTCGCACCTGCAAGCCAACTGCTTGGTATTTCTCATAATTCCCCGAAATGAAAATCCCTTGCGGACAACGCTCATAAGCCTCCTTAGAAGACATGGCTGAATGTACCCCGAACACACGCGCTTCATAGCTACAAGTCGAGACCACACCCCGACCACCCGTCTGCCGCGGATCTCTTGCAATGATAACGGGTTTTCCTTTCAATTTCGGATTGTCTCTTTGCTCAATGGCAGCAAAAAAGGCATCCATATCGATATGAATGATTTTTCGTGATGTGTCATTGATCAAAGGAAAAATTAACATAAAGCCTCCGTTTTCTCCTATTATACTCTACTTCCCACTAAAATACCGGATTTGAAAACAGGGGAAATTTATGAAAAACATTGTAAGTTTTTGTAAATTTTTTCAATATTTTTTCAGGAGTTTTGACCTTGTAGAAAGTGTTTACAAGTGGTATAATGAAAGCATTAAAAGTGTTTGCAACACTTAATAAGAAGGAGAAACCTCATGTCAACAAAGGTTAAAACTAAAAATGTAACTGAAGACATTTTCGCCCAAGCCTGGGAAGGATTTGCAGGTACTGACTGGCAAGAAAAAGCTAGCGTATCACGTTTTGTTCAAGCAAACTACACACCATATGATGGTGATGAAAGCTTCCTTGCAGGTGCAACTGAGCGTTCACTCAAAATTAAAAAAATCGTAGAAGAAACAAAAGCTCGCTACGAAGAAACTCGTTTCCCAATGGACACTGATCGTGCAGCATCTATAGCTGACATCCCAGCTGGTTACATCTCAAAAGAAGACGAATTGATTTTCGGTCTTCAAAATGATGAACTCTTCAAACTTAGCTTCATGCCAAAAGGTGGTATCCGTATGGCTGAAACTACTTTGACAGAAAACGGCTACACTCCAAACGAAACATTACATGAAATTTACACAAAACACGTAACTACTGTTAACGACGGTATCTTCCGTGCTTACACTTCAAATATCCGTCGCGCTCGTCACGCTCACACTGTAACTGGTCTTCCAGATGCTTACTCACGTGGACGTATCATCGGTGTTTATGCTCGTCTTGCTTTGTACGGTGCTGAATACTTGATGGAAGAAAAAGTTGCTGACTGGAATGCAGTAAAAGAAATCAACGAGGAAACTATCCGCCTTCGTGAAGAAATCAACTTGCAATACCAAGCATTGCAACAAGTTGTTCGCCTTGGTGACCTTTACGGCGTTGACGTTCGTAAACCAGCCATGAACGTAAAAGAAGCTATCCAATGGGTAAACATCGCCTTCATGGCAGTATGTCGCGTTATCAACGGTGCTGCTACTTCACTTGGTCGTGTACCAATCGTTCTTGATATCTATGCAGAACGTGACTTGGCTCGTGGTACATTTACTGAAAGCGAAATCCAAGAATTTGTTGACGACTTCGTTATGAAACTTCGTACAGTAAAATTCGCTCGTACAAAAGCTTACGATGCACTTTACTCAGGTGACCCAACATTCATCACAACTTCAATGGCTGGTATGGGTGCTGACGGTCGTCACCGTGTAACGAAGATGGACTACCGCTTCCTCAACACTCTTGACAACATCGGTAACTCACCAGAACCAAACTTGACTGTTCTTTGGACTGATAAATTGCCATACAGCTTCCGTAAGTACTGTATGAAAATGTCACACAAACACTCTTCTATCCAATACGAAGGTGTGACTACAATGGCTAAAGACGGTTACGGTGAAATGTCATGTATCTCATGCTGTGTATCACCACTTGACCCAGAAAACGAAGATGCACGTCACAACATCCAGTACTTCGGTGCTCGTGTAAACGTCTTGAAAGCTCTTCTTACTGGTATCAACGGTGGTTACGACGATGTACACAAAGACTACAAAGTATTTGACATCGACCCAATCACTGACGAAGTTCTTGACTTCGAAACAGTTAAAGCTAACTTTGAAAAATCTCTTGACTGGTTGACTGACACTTACGTAGATGCCTTGAACATCATCCACTACATGACTGACAAGTACAACTACGAAGCAGTTCAAATGGCCTTCTTACCAACTAAACACCGCGCTAACATGGGATTCGGTATCTGTGGTTTCGCAAATACTGTTGATACATTGTCAGCTATCAAGTATGCTACAGTTAAAACTATCCGTGATGAAAACGGCTATGTTTACGACTATGAAACAACTGGTGACTACCCACGTTGGGGGGAAGATGACCCACGTTCAAACGAATTGGCTGAATGGTTGATTGAAGCTTATACTACTCGTCTTCGTAGCCACAAACTTTACAAAGACGCTGAAGCAACTGTATCACTTCTTACAATCACTTCAAACGTTGCCTACTCTAAACAAACTGGTAACTCACCTGTTCACCGTGGTGTATACTTGAACGAAGATGGCACAACTAACTTGTCACAACTTGAGTTCTTCTCACCAGGTGCTAACCCATCAAATAAAGCTCGTGGTGGTTGGTTGCAAAACTTGAACTCACTTGCAAGCCTTGACTTCTCATATGCTGCTGATGGTATCTCATTGACTACTCAAGTATCTCCAAAAGCTCTTGGTAAAACATTCGATGAGCAAGTAACAAACTTGGTAACAATCCTTGACGGTTACTTTGAAAATGGTGGTCAACACGTTAACTTGAACGTTATGGACTTGAAAGATGTCTATGAAAAAATCATGGGCGGTGAAGATGTAATCGTTCGTATCTCTGGTTACTGTGTAAACACTAAATACCTCACACCAGAACAAAAAACTGAATTGACTCAACGTGTCTTCCACGAAGTTCTTTCAATGGACGACGCTGCAGAAGCACTTTCAGCTAACTAATCCAAAAGCACTCCTTGCGGAGTGCTTTTTCTTATCTTCAAAAAGAGTGTGTGACAAAAATCGTGATTTCGTAGAAATCGATTTTGTAGTCACACCTCCGCACAGTTGAGTAGAGCTCTAATATGTTGCTAAATCAACTTTTATAGCTCACTCAACCACTGCGTTAAAGTGTTATTTGTATAAAAGTTTAAGAACTTGAGACATTTGTCCCAAGTTCTCATAGATTTGCTTTAATGACATCCCGCAACTCTCTGCATTTTTCTATCCAGAGCGGACGATCATCATAATTGTAGGTCCGATTGGTTAGGAAAATAGCTGCTTTTTGTGCTTTGCGATTAACCATGATAAAGGGACCTGTGTAGCCGGTATGGTCCAACCATTCTCCTTCATCAATATTCCAGACAATGGAGCGCGGCTTGTCCGTACTGAGATTGGTCGCCAAATCTGCCGCAAATTCCTCCTGTAAATAATGCAATAGAAAGATTTCTAGGTCGTTGATGGTTGAAAACAGACCTGCTGAACCACAGTGTACTCCCAAGACCCTCGCTTTAGGGTCATGTACAATACCAGCTGGCTGTTCCTTAACAGTTGCTACAGCCCCTGATCGTAGTCCAAAACTAGTTTCTGTCATTCCCCACGGTTCAAAAATCTTATCCTGCAAAATCTTATCCAAAGATTGACCATATAAGTCCTCTACCATAAATCCTAGGAGAATCAAGTTGACATCTGTGTACTTGAAAGACTTGTCCTCGGTCACTGTCAAACTGTGCATAGCAGACTTAAGCTCAGCTGCATTTAGCTGATCCCGATTCGGGATATAGGGATGAATGCCAGATGTATGAGTAATCAGCTGGCGAATGGTTACACTGCTATCTTCAAAGGCGGGATAGTAGGTCTGAAAAGACTGATCTAGCTCAACTCTACCTTCTTGGATTAGCTCAATCAATACTGTTCCGACACCGACTACCTTTGACACAGACGCCAAATCATAAACCATACCTTGGCTGGTTGGCAAATCATCCTCAGCATTACCAAGGTAATATTCCTGCCAAGCGCCGTCAGAAAAGAGAGCCAAAGAGGCTCCCGGATAGAGGTTGTCAGCTATCTGTTGCTGAATTTTGTCAAGAATCTTTTGTCTCATTTTTCAAACCACAACTCAATACCACTTGGATCAGTCGCTTGAATAAAGGTCTCTTTCTTATCTTTAAAGAAATCTCCCTGAAGTTTCCCTTCTAAATCAGTCCAATCCATATCGGCTGCAACTTTGAAACGAAGACTATCCAAATCCCAAGTACTATCTGCCGGCGCTAGCAAATCTTCTCCTTCGGCTTCTTGGAAGCTAAGAACAGACTGATCTGGTAAGATTTGGTCATAAAAAGTACGACTATTATCTGCTTGAGGGCTGTTGATGATAATCTTTTCCACTGTAAAAGCTGTCAATCCAGAAAAGTCTGCTGTTTTCTTAAAGTCAACAGGTGGCAAGATTTCTTTTAAAGCAGCGATATCCTCTTCCCCATGAAGAAGAAAAGTATCTTTTTCTGGCGTTACTGTTTCAAAGGCGTAGCCGTTTTTTCCTTGGAATAGTTTGGTGAATCGGCTACCACGCGCCAAAAGTGCTTCAACTTCTAAGGTATTTTCAACCTTGATGATAATTTTTGCCAGTTTTTTTAGCCCTTTAACTGCACGCGTACGCATACTAGGTGACTCAATTAAAACAAGCTGGCTTTCTTTATACCCATGCCCACTAAATTCTGCAAAGGGTCCATCTTCTAAAATAGTCTTCAACCCTAAATCTTGCTCAAAAAAATCTTGGTTCATTGAACGATTATTCACCCGTAAGGCTGGAACTATTTTTTCTGAATCTATATACATGTCTTTCTCCTTCGGTTCATACCATTCTATTGTAAAGGAAAATTCTGTATTTGACAAATATTTATACACAATTTCAAGCCATAAAAAAGATGCAAACTTTTTTGTGAGGGCCTATATTTTCTTACTTCCAACCTACTTTCCTAAGAAGAGCACAGAAAAAGAAGCCGAAATAGAAATCCCTAGCTTCTCCTTTATATTCTTATGCGTACAAGAGTTTGAAAAGTGCTACTGCAGCAATACTTGCAAGGATAGGTGCCACAACTGGTACCCATGCATACCACCATTTTGAATCCGCTTTGGCTTGACCAAGTACAGAAACTGGCAAGATGTAGTGAAGGATACGTGGACCAAGGTCACGAGCTGGGTTAAGGGCTGGGCCAGTAGGACCACCAAGAGCAGCTACAAGAGCCATTACCAAGAAACCAAGTGCCAAGTGAGCAACGTTAAGTCCTGGGCTGATATAGTGATTTAATTGCATTGAAGTCGCTTTATCTGTAAGATCTGCACCTTGTGAAGTAACGTATTTCAATACTTCAGCACCGAAGTAGTTTTTAGTCAATGCCATTGCGCCGAAGAACAAGACAAATGAACCAAAGAATTCGTTCAAGAAACCGTTAATCCATGCAGCTTTACGGCTCTCTTTTGTACCGTCGTCAACCGCTGAGATTGTTGAGAATGAGCCCAAGATGTGGTTAGAGTTCTCAGTTTTCAAGAAATAAGGGCGGTAAACACCAACAACGACTGCTTGACCAGCAATTGCTCCAAGAATTTGAGCTGCGATGTAACCTGGTACCATGCTCCATTTAAAGTAACCTGAAACAGCCAAACCGATTGTGAAAGCTGGGTTGATATGGTTACCTGAAACATTACCAAACATAAGAGCTGGCATCATAACGGCAAGACCATAACCAAGGGCAATCACAATCCAACCTGAGTTGTTTCCTTTGGTACCTTTAAGGTCAACGTTGGCAACAGCACCATTTCCCAAGATGATGAGAAGGGCAGTTGCAAGAAATTCTGTAATGTACTTAATATGTACTGCTACGTCCATTTTTTGAGTATCCTCCAATATTTTTTAGACAATCCTTATTTTATCAGCTATAATGGGTTATGTAAAGGAAATACTCAAGATTAGGAGAATGTATGCGTTTTAATCAATTTTCATATATCCAATTCACCAAAGAAAGAATGCTAGAAGAGTTAGCCAAGCTCGGCTTTAACTTAGCAGAGGCTCGTTCTGACAAGGAAAACTTTGAACACTTCGTCCGTAAAACCTTCTTTTTAACAGAAGACACAGACACTGCCTTGGCAAATTTGTTGGCAGATTGGGAAACTGACCTCTTAACCTTTTTCCAATCAGACCGTCCTTTAACTGACAACATCTTCTATCAAGTCGCTTTTCAGTTATTGGGATTTGTGCCAAATTTTGACTACACAGATGTAGAGGAATTTCGTCAAAAATCCGGCTTCCCTATCATCTTTGGAGATATCATTAATAATCTCTACCAACTTCTCAATACTCGCACCAAATTTGGCTCACTCTTAGTCGAACAATTGGTCAGCGATAACTTGATTCCAGAAGACAATGATTACCACTTCTTTAATGGTAAATCCTTGGCAACTTTCTCAACCAATCAAGCTATTCGTGAAGTGGTCTATGTCGAAACGCCTGTCGACACTACAAAATCTGGCCAAACAGACATTGTAAAGGTTTCTATCCTTCGTCCAACTTACACTGGAAAAGTACCTGCTGTCATTACAAACAGTCCCTATCACCAAGGAACTAACGACAAAGCTAGCGACGATGCACTCCATAAAATGGAAGGAACATTAGCGCAAAAAGCTACTGGTCAAATCACCCTAGAAGAACCAAGTTTTGAAACATTGCCTGCTGATGAACGTGAGCTACCCATTTCTAAGGCAACTGAAAAATTAGGACATATTTCATCCTACTCTCTCAACGACTATTTCTTGGCACGTGGATTTGCCAGCATTCATGTATCGGGCGTGGGCACACTCGGCTCAACTGGTTATATGACCTCTGGTGACTATCAACAAGTAGCTGGCTACAAGGCAGTCATTGACTGGCTCAACGGTCGCGCACGCGCCTACACATCTCACAAACGTGATAAGATTGTCCTTGCTGACTGGGCAAATGGAAAAGTTGCAACTAGCGGAATTTCCTACCTAGGAACCATGTCCAATGCGCTGGCTACCACTGGTGTTGAGGGACTGGAAGTCGTTATCGCCGAAGCAGGAATCTCCTCTTGGTACGACTACTACCGTGAAAACGGCCTAGTCACTAGTCCTGGTGGATACCCTGGAGAGGACTTGGATAGCTTAACTGCTCTGACTTATTCTAAGAGCCTACAGGCAGGAGATTTCTTAAAGAATAAAGCGGATTACCAAGCTGGTATCAGTGCTGAGCGTGCCCAACTAGACCGCGAGTCAGGAGGCTACAACCAATACTGGCACGACCGTAACTACCTCCTCAATGCGGATAAGGTGCGTTGCGAAGTGGTCTTTACCCATGGTTCACAAGACTGGAATGTTAAACCACTCCACGTTTGGAATATGTTTCATGCTCTACCTGCAAGTGTCAATAAACATCTCTTCTTACATCACGGCGCCCACGTTTACATGAACAACTGGCAATCCATTGACTTCCGCGAATCCATGAATGCCCTTCTTAGTCAGAAATTGCTGGGCTACGAAAATGACTATCAACTACCTACTGTCATCTGGCAGGACAATAGTGCTGAGCAAGCTTGGACAAGTTTGACAGATTTTGCGGGTAGCCAACAGAAAGAATTTGCGCTTGGAAGTAGTCAAAAGGAGATTCAAAACCGCTATCCGGAAGAAGATTTTACTCGCTATGGCAAGGCTTATCTTAGCTTCCACCAAGACCTCTGGAATGACAAGGCCCATCAGATTACCATTGACCTGCCGATTGAGGAAGATATTCACCTCAATGGCCGCGCAACACTTCACCTCCGTGTCAAATCAAGCGTCAACAAGGGCTTGCTTTCTGCGCAGATCCTTGATTTTGGGGCTGCTAAACGACTAACAGCCATTCCAACCGTCAAAGAACGTAGTAAGTTAGATAACGGTCGTTTCTACGCTCAGGAAAATCTAACTGAATTACCATTTGTGGAAACGCCACATCGTCTGGTTACCAAAGGCTACCTCAACCTGCAAAACCGTAGCGATCTTTTGACCATTGAAGAAGTCAAGGCTGATGAATGGATGACTCTAACTTGGGAGTTGCAACCAACAATTTACAAGCTGGTAAAAGGAAGTACCCTACGCGTTACCCTCTACACCACAGACTTCGAAGTCACCGTCCGCGACAATAGCGACTGGACTATTTCCGTAGATTTGGAGCAATCTCGCTTAGAACTCCCAACAATCTAACAGTATGTGTAACAAAAATCGTGATTTCATAGAAATCGATTTTTCCCAGACTATTTTACTGTATTAGAGTCCACTCAGCAGTGGTTACCTCTCTAAAAACCAAAAAACTTGAGACTTTTGTCCCAAGTTTTTTTGTCGCATCAATACTGGTCAAAATGATGATAGAGATGTTCTAAGGCTTGGATTTCTTCCTGAAGGCGTTGACCAATGGTTGTATCCTTAACCAAAATACGGTGCGTTGCTTCTTCTACCAAACGCTGAGTAGACAAGACATCCCCACCATTTTCCAAGACCTTATCCACTCCCTCAAAAGGCTGGTGAGCCACTAGCTGCAGTCCATAGGAGTTGTAGACTAGCGTATAGCCGGCCAGCCCTGTTTTTTTCTGATATCCTTTGGCAAAACCACCATCAATCACCAGCATCTTCCCATCAGCCTTAATCGGAGTTTCTCCCGCCTTTTCCTTAACAGGCGTGTGCCCATTGACAATATGTCCATCACGACCAAGCCCAAATTCGTCCAGAATTCGATCACATATCTGAACTTGATTTCGTAGGGCAAAATAAGGATTTTTCTCCTCATGGTGAGTCCTTTTATCTGCGATATAATACCGTTCAAAGGTCGTCATCGCCTGTTTGCCAAAGAGAGACGAGGTCTCCCCAATCCACAGATACCAAAAAAGATCTGTCACAAGGTCATCAGAAACTTCAGGTTGACGATACGATTGACGGATACTCTTCTCATAGAAATCCAACAAAGCTCGACCAGCTAAATTTTCCCCATTCAGACGCAATGATTTAAAATCTCCATTGGTATGAAGGGGAATACAGCCGTGATAGAGTAGTTGTCCATTGTAGACACGATACATATTCCCTTTGGCAAAAAGAAAGTTCACATGGCGCTTGAGCCGTTCAGAAGTCTGAAAAGCTGTCAAAAGTTGCTGAATGAGTTGCTCTTCTTCCTCCGACAAGGCAAATGGCTGCGCTGGATTGATGCAGGAAGTTGTAAAATCCTTAAGCGGATAGGACCCGCTGTCCAAATCAATCTCACCTGTCTCATAATTTATTTTAGTCAGCAGTTGACGATGTTCTAAGAGAAATTCCGGCCTACGGTCAATGAGCTGGTGCTCTAGTTTGAATTGTAGAACTGCCGTTGCCTGCTGCAATTGATTGAGCAAATCTTCTTCTTCTTGGCTAATGAATCCTTCATCCAAGATTGGTGTAAAACTTGGTAAGGGAGCATAATGTGCCTGACTATAAGCAATTAGTTTCCGCAGATTGATCCCATATCGGTCTTCAATCAGGTCGATATTATTGTAGCGAGCGGCAATTCGGATAACATTGATCATGCAGAGTGGAGAGCCCGCCATTGCCCCCATCCAGGTAATATCATGGTTTCCCCACTGGATATCTACCGAACGTAGCTGACAAAGGCGGTCCAGTATCTTATCAGGTTCAGGACCACGGTCGTAAATATCGCCCACTACATGCAAGTGGTCAATGGTCAAATTTTGAATCAGATAAGCTAATGCAATGGCTAAATCATCTAGTTGCTTCAGCTGACGAACCTTCTTGATAATGGTTTTAAAATAGTCTGCCTTATCGTGACGACGCTCAATCTCAGCCAATAGCTCCTCGATGATATAGGCAAATTCTTGTGGCATGGCCTTACGAATTTTGGAGCGAGTATATTTGCTTCCGATAGAATGAAGAATCTGAATAAGGACAGGCAAATAGCTTTCGAGATAATCCTCCAACTGACGAACAGACCGTTTCTGACTTTCCTGCGCCAGCTTTTCCTCTGGATAAAACAGAAAAACAGCTATATCATCAAGAACCGTCTGATCAATACCATGGTCCACAAAACAGTCCCTAACCTTGTCTTTGAGCGACCCCGAGGCACTCCGCAAGATAGAGTCAAAAGCATCATACTCCCCGTGCAAATCGGATACAAAATATTCCGTTCCCTTGGGCAAATGACGAATGGCTTCAAGGTTAATCAACTCGGTTAAAACCGCTGTCTTGGTAGGAAATTTTTCCTTCAAGAGCTGGTAATAAGACTGCATAGACAACTCCTTTCTGGGGAAAGGTTATTGAAAGCGGAGCTGGTAAGAATAAAAGGCACTGTCTTGGGCAGGAATCATACGAACATTGTCCTTGTGTTCAAAAATATCATCCTCATCCATAAATGTTGAGGCACCACTCGTAGGTTCTAGGGCAATAAATGGACCACCCTTGGCCGACCAGACTAAGATATTGGCAAAATCTTGACAAATTAAGGTAACTGAATGCGGGCTCTTTGAACTGCGCAGAGTAACCTCCTTGGACTGAGCATGGTCAAAGACCAAGGCATCTTCCGAAAAGAGGTCATGTGTCAGAGCAATGTGTCGTCTGTCAAAATCCAGGACCTGACGATTTTCTCTATCCAACAAGCCCTTTTCTAAAATTGGGCTAGGCAATTCTTTCCTTTCCTCTTGCTCAAATTCTATCATATAATCCTCAAATTGCAAGGATTTATCTAATGGACAGTTGAAGGCTGGGTGTCCACCAATGAAAATTGGTATAGGTCTTTTTTCTAAATTGTTTACGATGTAATTTACTTGGATTTGCTGACCAACTAACTGATACTGCAAGAATAATTTGAAGGCAAATGGATACTGAGCTAGCATTTCCTGATCAGCTGTGATCGAGAAGATAATTTCACTGTCTGTTTGCTTTTCAAGAACAAATTCACGTTTGCGGACAATGCCGTGACGAGGCATACGAATAGTCTGTCCATCTTCTGTTTGTGCGGTATTGTTGCGTAAACTGCCACAGATTGGAAAAAGAACAGGCGCTTGACCAGCCCAATATTGTGGGTCAGCCTGCCAAAGGTATTCTAGTCCCTCATGGTTTTTAATAGAGGTTAACTGACCTCCTAAAGAATCAAAAGTTACGATTAAATCTTGATTTTCTAACGTATATTTCATAAAAATTTCCTTTATTTTACTTCTTCTACAGTCACTTGAGCATGTATATTGTCCAAGATTTCTGGGTCAAAATTGCCAGTAAATGGGGAAAGGGCGTTAGCTGTTCCTACCGCAATGGCGAACTTGAGACAATCCACTGGAGAATAATTACGCTCCAAAGCCACAGCAAAAGCCCCTACCATGGAGTCTCCACAGCCAACCGTGTTGACAGGATCAATCTTTGGCGGACGACCTTGATAGACCTTACCAGCGTGCAAGAGAACTGCTCCCTCACCTCCCAGTGAGATAAGAACATATTCAATGCCTTGGTCAACTAGCTTTTGACCATAAGTGATAACGTTCTCGGTGGATGAAATGGTCACATCAAAGAGCGCCTCTAACTCCTCTTGATTGGGTTTCACCATAGTTGGCTTAGCCAACAGACCTTCCTTGAAAGAAGCCCCACTAGAATCCAAAATAACCCGTTTCCCAGCTGCCTTAGTTTCTGCAATCAAAGTGCCATAAATGCTTGGACTGACGCCTTTGGGTAAACTACCTGAAATGGTAACAATGTTTGTCTGGTCTAACAATTGACGGAAATTGTCCAAAAAAGCCAATTCTTCTTCAGCCGAGACGGTAAAACCTGGCTCCAAAAACTCAGTGGATGAAAACTTGTCTTCCAAGATATTGATACAAGAACGTGTTTCCCCCTGCACCCAAGTAAACTGCGAAGCAATCTGGTCTTGTTCTAAGAGAAATTCCAGATATTTACCATTAAAGCCTCCTAGAAAACCTGTTGCAAGAACAGGCTGACCGCAGAGATTGACAATTTTTGTGACATTGAGCCCTTTACCACCAGCTGTGTTGCGGACTTCCTTAACCCGCATGACTATGCCTGGATTTAGTATACCATCTAGGACATAGGCCTTGTCAATAGAGGCATTTAGGGTAACTGTTGTTATCATGATAATCCTTTCTATATCAAAAGGAGTTGGGCTCAAGTCCAACTCCTAAATTTATTTAAGCTAAAATTGCAAGACGCAGTGGTTGATTGGCATCTTTGTTCGCTTTTCAAGCTTCAAAGATAGCCTAATCAACTGTGCGGGGGTGGGAGAGAAAAGATCCAGTGGACGTTTTCTGCCTGAGCTTAAAAAATAAGGGAGCGAAGGGAACTCTTTTTTAATTGCTATGAGTTCTTTCCCACTCCCCCTGTATTTTCTATCAAATTGGAGTTGCTAATTCTTCAACCAGATTAGCCAATTCTGTAATATTTTCCTTGCCTTGACTTTGGAACCACTCTACAGCTGCAGCTACACCAGATTCTTGGTAAACGGCTGTACCACCAGCCCATGTAGCACGACCGCAGAGCACACCATTAAAGGTGGAACCACTTTCCTTAGCAAAGCGAAGGGTCTGGCGGAAAAGGTCTGCGCTGACACCCGCACTTAGGTAAATATATGGCAAGTTGGTTGCGTCTGCTTGTTCCTTGTAAAAGGCTGCCGCTTCTTCCTTAGTATGTACTACATCATCTGAAAATCCTTCAACAAAATTCATGTCAACTGGCACTTCAACCTTGAGAACCGCTACATTGTAGCGTGGGTCTGCATAGGCTTTCATGGCTTCGATCACCTTGTGTGGTTTTACCTTAGCGTATTCTTTCTTGTCAGTGATGTTTGCGTCGTAGCTCACCAACTCAAGAAAGAATGGCAGATCTTCCGCAGCACATTCTGAACCGACACGCTCTACAAGAGCTTTCTTGACATCATTAATCTCGTCAGATTCATCCACATCCACATAAACCAAGAGTTTGATGGCATCCGCACCTGCTTCTTTGAGGCGCTTCACGCTAACATTGTCAATCAAATCTGGAAAACGACCTGGTGTGTTGGCATCATAACCCGTTTTTTCATAAGCCATGATGAGACCACAGTTGGCATCTTTCTTGCCAGCTGCAGGCAAACCATACTCAGGGTCTAAGAGAATTGAACTAGCATAAGGTGTCAGATTTTCAGAAACCAAAACCTTGAAAGACTCCAATTCTTCCTGACTGGCATCTGCGCCCAACATGCGACGAAGGGCTCCACGCTGGTCAATCGCCAAGGCTGAAATAATCCCATTTTTTGTTGTTAATTTTTCTAAACTTACCATTTTTAGTTTCTCCATTTACATTTTTCAAATAATAGTATGCAATTGTTTACGGTAAAGAATGGATAATAACCCCTTCCACGACACGGTTAACGGTACCAGTTGGCGATGGTGTGTCCGGTAAATTTTTGCATTTTAGGGCTGTCATAATGGCAAAGGTTTGTCCAAAGATGATGTATGGGAAGGTCAAGAGTGCATCTGGAAGAGACTCACCACCTGCTGCCAGGACAAAGGTTGGCACCTGCGTTTGCGGAATTTCTGTTGCGGACAGGGCTACGATACGGCGAACGATACCGTCATTTTGCACTTCGTTAAGCAGATCGATATCATACTGTTTGGTATAGGCATGGTTTGACATAAACTCAATGACAATCGTTTCTTCATTGATGAGGGATTTTGGTCCATGACGGAAACCAACTGGGCTTTCATACATGGTAGCAATCTGACCCGCTGTTAATTCCAAAATCTTGAGCTGGGCTTCATGGGCAACGCCAAACAATCCACCTGCACCAAGGTAAATCACTCGTTCAAAATCTTGGTTCACCAATTCTTGGATATAGTCTTCACGGTCCAAGACATCTTGACCCAAGCGAGCAATGGTCTCAATCCAGATAGCTTTTTCTTCTTGACTTACTGTAGAAAATACCAGTAAGGCTGTCAAGGTCATACAAGAATAGCTACCTGTCATAGCAAAGCCACCATCATTTGAACCCGCTGGTTGCAAGAGCAAGAGAGTCTTGTCATCTTCCGGAGCTAGCAAGGCTAATTTCCCATCTGCTGCACAAGTGATGAAAATCTGATAGCAGTCTTGGACAATTGTTTTCACGTGCTCAACCGCTGCTAAACTTTCTGGAGAATTTCCGCTGCGCGCAAAGGAGACCAAAATGGTTGGAAGATCCGCTTGAAGGTAGTCCTGTGGACGAGTGACCAATTCCGGAGAAGACACGGATAAGAAACGAATTTTCCGTAAATCATTGACTTGATTCAAGTGATTGACAATACTTTGTCCGACAAATTCAGATGTTCCGGCACCTGTAAAAATAACCTGTACAAAGTCGTGCTTAGCCTGAATGTCCGTCAAAAATCGCTCAATTTCTGGTAACTTGGCTTGATACAAGTCCCAAGCCTCACGCCAGAGACCAGGTTGTTGGTAGATTTCAGGAACAGTGATAATGGCGCCCAAGCGCTCTAATTCCTCTTTTGGCAAGTGAAACATAGTATTCCTCCTCTAGTGGTTATAGCCAGTTTTCTTTTATTGTACTCCAAAAGATATCAATCGTCAATAGAAAATCTATTAATATATAAAGCACCCTATAACTTCCCCCTTTGGATAGTAAAAAGAAGCTGGAAAACTATTCCAACTTCTACTTCATTCTTATCATCCGCCCAATATTTCCAGCTACAAAACGAATATTCTCCAGAGTTGTCTCTTTTTCCATAGCTTCAGATAGGGATTGGACCCTAGTCTGGATAGAAAAGACGGCTTGAAAGTCAGCATAGATAGATAAGTCAGCCCCACCAATCGCTCCACAAAGAGCAATGGTGGGGCAATGATATTTCCTAGCCAATCTAACAAGGCTGACTGGAACCTTGCCCTGAAATGACTGCCTATCCAAATGTCCCTCGCCCGTAATCACTACATCAGCTTGGACAAGCTTCTCCTCCAAACCAATCAGGTCAGCAATACTAGCAAATCCCGACTGCAGGCGACCACCTAAGAGGAGGATAGCTCCTCCAAGACCACCGGCTGCTCCGCTACCAGCCTGAGCCTGCAAATCCAATCCTTGTTCTACCCTTATCTTTTCCACAAAAGCTAGCGCACGCGCATCCTCCCTCTCTATCTGCTCAGGACTACCACCTTTTTGCGGACCAAAAATCCGAGCGTAGCCATCTGGACCGGCGTAAGGATTCCTTACGTCCGTCAGACCAATCAATTCTACCTGTTCAAATAAGACAGTCTGTCCGGTCAATTTCTCCAAAAAACCACGTCCGCCATCAGAAGTTCCGGTCCCACCCAAGGTCAGAAAAATCTGTTGACAACCTCGGCCAAGTGCATCTAAAACGAGATTAGCCAGACCAGCTGAAGAAGCCTGTTCAAATGTTTCTGGACTCGGTGAAATCTTGTCAATTCCGAGAAGACTAGCTGTCTCAATAAAAGCCCTATTTTCAGACAGCAAGTAAGTTACTTCTCTTGGATTCCCCAGTAAATCAGGTGCCTCCAGAGTTACAAATTCACCAGAAAGAGCCTGATAGAGAGACTCCAGAGTCCCTTCACCACCATCTGCAATAGCTACCGTATCGACCTGCATATCTGGAACTGCTGCCATCAAGCCCTCCTTGACAGCTTGATTGAGCTCAGATGATGTCGCCGAACCTTTAAATGAATCAATGGCAACTAAAACACGCATAGGACACCTCCTTTTCTTCTATTATAGCACAGCAAAAAGAGGCTGGACCACGGTCCAAGCCTCCTATTTTTTTTTCAAAGTATGCACCAATAAACCAATGACAAAACCAACTACCGCGAAGGAAACCCAACCGAGGGAATAAGCCCCTAGTGGGACAACCTTCTCAAAGAAATGAGCAATCGTTCCTGGCATTTTGAACAGACCAGTCATCCCTGCTAAGGTATTCAAGGCATCATAGAGCCCTGCTAGGAAAGTCCAAGCAATCGTCCAACGATAGACAACTGGATCCTGCTGGAACCATTTTCCACCTATAGCTAGAAGGATAATCGCCACTGTCAGAGGATAAAGCAAGAAGAGAACCGGCAAAGACCACTTGATAATCTCAGACAGACCGCCAAAGTAGAACGTTGCTGCAATCGCTGTAAAAATGGTCGCCCAAACCACATGAGAAACCTTAGGCACTAGCTTATGGAAATACTCCGCACAAGCCGTAATCAAGCCCGTCGCCGTCGTAATACATGCTAAGAAAATAACGACACCCAACACCGCACGACCGATAGCTCCCAAGTAAAAATGAGATGCCTGACTAAGCACATGACCGCCGTCAATAACTTGCCCCTTGAGTTGGAAATTTCCCGCTGTAAAATCGAACAAACTTTGAGAAGTCGCACCAATCCGAGCCACAAAGATATAAACCAAGGCAAGAAGAAGGCTAGCAACAATCCCCGACTTAAGCGTAATTCCTGCTATTTCTTGGTTGCTCTTAGCACCGAATACTTTAGCAGAATTGATGACAACAATAGAGAAAGCCAAAGAAGCCAAGGCATCCATTGTCCCATAGCCTTGAATCAGTCCTGCAATCAAAGGAAGATCGGCAAAAGCATCACTGGTTGCTGCTGACGCATTGTGAGCGGCTCCCATATTTCCAGCAGGATTGAGGAAGGAAGCCACTACCAAGACAGCTAATACAAAGAGCAAGGTCGGTGTCAGGTATTTCCCAATACGATCCGCCATTTTACTAGGCCGAATAGCTAACCAGTAAGAAATGCCAAAAAAAATGAGGGCATATATCACTTTAACCGCCATAGATGAGCCAAAAATAGGCTCAATCCCAATCGAATAAGATGTCGCTCCTGTCCGTGGAATCGCAAAGAAAGGGCCGATAGACAGATAAAGTGCTACGGAAAAGCAAAGAGCGTACAGTTTCGATACAGGACGTGAGATGGACTCCGCATCTTCTGTCCCCGTATAGGCAATGGCTGCTACTCCCATTAAAGGCAGGGTAACTGCTGTCAAGCAAAAACCCAAGACAGCCAACCAGACATTACTCCCTGCATAAATCCCTAAATAAGCTGGAAAAATTAAATTTCCTGCACCAAAAAAGAGGGCAAACAGCATGAGCCCAATAGTTATATAAGCTGTAAACGACGTTTTATATTTCATTCTATTCTCTTTTCTAGACTAATTAACTTCTCCATTCTAGCAGACTGAGTCACTAAATTCAAGGAAAACGAGGCTAGAACTCTATCCAGCCTCAATTTCTCATGCTTTAAAATTGTATTGTTCGCAAAGAGCATCTAGATCAGCGTTGACCTTGGCTATCGTATCATCGTCTCCAACCTTGAGATTGTTTTGACGGTCGAAAAGAGCATCGACGGCATCTGAAATTTTTTGTTTGACATCGCCATCTTCCATTTCTTCTGCCACTTTCAAGGCTGCCCAAAGGCGTTCTTCCAAGGTATCCATTTCTGGACCTCTTACCTTTTTGTCATCCTCCTCATCGTAGCCACCGATATCATAGAGCCCTGTTGGTCCCTCTTCTTCTGCTTCTGCCCCAGCATTTGCCGCTTCTTCAGGCTCTTCATCTGGAGAAAAATTGCCAGCCTCAGGGTCGCTCGGGCTGACCCCGTGTCCATAGTCACTACTGTGCCCCCAACCTTCCTTTTTAGGCAATTCATCTGGGTGAGCAACGTAGTACTTAACCGTCGCAAAGAAGTCTGCTAGACTATAGCCTTCTGGGGCAGAATAGAGCTTGCTGTCAAACCAGTCAAACTTGATATTGTGGTAATGATCCATATGAGGAATAATCAAATAATCTCCTGAAACTTTGACCGTATAAGCCGCATTGTAACTCATTTTTTCCACTGGAACAATCTTAGCTGGTGCTACTCTATCGAAGATTTTTTTAGCTGTCAAATCTTCTGGTAATTTATCAGCAGCAACCTCGTCCGAAGTTTCCTCTTCTTTGTGAATAGCTGAGTCGGTTCCCCAACCGGATTTCTTAGGGCGCTTATCAGGATTTTCCAGGTAATACTTGGCTGTCGCTAAAAATTCTTCTAAGCTGTAAGTCTTGTCATTATCTGTCAGTAACTCTGGTTCCTCATCAAACCATTTGAGTTGAACATAGTGATAATGGTCGATATGCGGGATAACAAATGTTCCATCTTTGTATTCAGTCGCTTGAGCAATTCCAAAGAGCAGATCCTCTGGTGCAATAAGGGCCGCTGGTTTAACCGATTCATAAATCTCCTGTGCAGTCCGTCCTGTTGTTGCTGGACTAGCAGGTTTTTCATATGATTTACCAGCCAAGAAATCCTCTGCTGCCTTGCGTTCAGCAGGTGACAAATCTTTCTTAGGTACCCAATGTTCATGCATCATATGTGGAATGATGTAGGCATCCCCCAAGTCTTCCTTGATATCTTTGGCATCAAAGATATAGCCGTCTGAAGTCGCATATTTACCAGCTGCCTTAGCTGCCGCTACCTCTTCTGGACTATAAACAATCTTAGAATTTGGCTTGCCAATACGATCCTTCAATGGAGTCGGACCAGCATGTCCTTCCTCTTCCTTATCCTGTGTAATTGGCTTAGCAGGTTGCGGACTTGGCTTACTTGGTTTGTTTGGTTTGTTTGGTTTATGCCTGATTGGCTGTGGTTGATGGTGATGACTCGGCTTCTGCTGACCAATATGAGCTACATCCGCTCCAATCGGAATGAGGCGAGCAACTTTTTCTTCCAAAACGGACATCTGATCGTATGGGATCATATGAAAATGATTGCCATGCGGTACCACGACTCCTTGTGGCAAGCGACGTGTAATCTGAGCTGGGTCGAAGACCAACCCATCTGGCTCTACATGACGTTGACTGAACGGTGTATTGTAGAGTTGAGCCAGTAAGTCTTGCCAGTCTCCAGAAACTGGCGTATCAAAATGGGCTGGTAAGACAGTGCTAGCTGATGCTGCGTTTCTGCCTGCATAAGAAGGGCTTGCCTTCCCTTGTTTTTGGTCCCAATAGGCTTGGGCAGCTTGTAATTCAGATGGTGACAAGTCTTTCTTAGGAATATAATGGAAATGATCTCCGTGAGGCACTAAGAAAGCATCGCCAAAGTCATCAATAACATCTGTAGGATGAAAGACATAGCCATCGTCAGTCGTATAACGTCCTTGTGAGTGGGCAAGGGCATGAGCACCCGTCTCTTTACCACCAGCTACTGCACTGCTGTGACCGCCCCACTTTTTACGCTCTACTTCAATCTGAGCCTTACTGCGGATATTGACCCGCTTGCTTCCTGGTTTCAAATAAAGGTAATAGGCACCATCCACTTTGATGATGTAGCCATCTCTCACCTCGTTCACTACGTCTGATTGTTTGAAAGCATAGTGAGGATCTGTCATGATTAACTCTTCACTGAGAATCGCATCATAGGGCACCTTCCCATTGAAGAAATGAAAATGGTCCCCATGCGAGGTCACATAACCCTTGTCTGTGATTTTCACCACGATTTGTTCAGCCTTGATTCCCTCTTCGCTACTAACTTGGTCAGGTGTTTTTTCCTTATTCGCCAAAGCTTTCGGTTGGTCTGATTTTCCATCAATATAAGCTACATTTTGATTGGCTCCCATTTCAGCTTTTGCCTGATAGTGACCTGCTTGATAGCCTGCGAAACTCAAAATAATAGCAACTACTGAACCATAAATATAGTTCTTTTTCATCCTTGTCTCCTATTCTAACTCTTTTGCCAAAATGGCTAGATTGTCATCTAAATTTTCAATAAAGCCTTTTCCATTGGCTGGATCAGCTTCCAAGGGCTGCAAGACCTTGAGTTTGACATTGGTTGATGTCTTGAGGGCCTGAGCCAACTTATCCGATACTCCTTGTTCGACAAAAATGGTTTTAACCTGATAATCCTCGATAAATTCTTTAATCTCAGCCAACTGACGAGGACTTGGTTCTTCCTCAGATACTCCTGCAATCCCTAATTGCTCCAGACCAAAACGCTTGGCTGTATAAGCAAAGGCTGTATGCTGGGTAACAAAACTTTTTCGTTTACAGTCTGCAAATTTCTTTTGGTATTTCTCTGTCAGCTGGTTCAATGTTTCAACCATGCTGTCCGCGTTTTTTTTATAAACAGAGGCATTTTCTGGATCAATCGCTGCTAATTGCTCTGCAATGATCTCAACTTCTTGTCCAACCAAGACAGGATCCAACCAGCTATGAGGATCGTAAAGAGTGGATTCATCCATACCAGCACCAGCTTCTACATCCTCCAAACCCGCTACACGCTGCAGTTCCAAGCCTTTAGAAGCCTCAATCATCTTAACCTTTGACTTCTGAGCAGAAGGATCTAAACGCCCTGCCCACGACTCCAAGATATGAGAATGATAGAAGAAAATATCCGCATCATAAATGGCTTGAATATCCGTCACCGACGGCTCAAAACTATGAATCCCCTGACCAGACTGAATCATCCGAACGTCATTCAACTCCCCAGAAACCTCTTTAGTCATGGCATAAATGGGATAAAAACTCGTGACAATCTTGAGGCCCTTCTCCTCTCTTACTTCTTGCTTCCCGCAACCAATCATGGCAAAGACAGACAGGATCAACAAGAAACTAGCAATCATTCTTTTCACAACATCCTCCTTATTTATAAAAAACATAATTAACCAGTTAATAATTTACTAGTATACCACTAGTAAACTTGACTGGCAAGTAAAAACTAAACACCCCCGAAAAAAAAGAGAAGTTGTACAAACACAACTTCCCTCACTATCTTATAGGATAACTTTCTAACGACTACTACACCCTCAAATTCGGTCCTTTAACTTCTCTACAAAAAGATAGGCTGCTGGACAGGTCAAGGTGTTTTTAATAGTCAAATGATTAATCTGATAAATTTTCTTACGGTCCGTATGAGGAAATTCTCGACAAGCCTTAGGACGGACATCGTAAATAGAGCAAAGATTGTCACCGCCCAAAAATGGACAAGGCATGGACTTGAAAATCTTGTCGCCGTCCTCATCCACCTCCAGATACATATCCTCAAAAGCCGACAGCTTCATTCGGAAATGCTTGGAAATCCGCTGAATATCCGCCTCCGTAAAGAGCGGTCCCAAGGTTTTACAACAATTGGCACACTCGGTGCAGTCAATCTCATTGAAGACCTCAGTATGCACCTGCTGGACAATCTTGTCCAAATTCTTAGGCCCCTTCTTCTTCAAACTCGCCAAAAACTTCCGATGCTCCCCCTGCTTCTGCTCAGCCAGGGCCCGATATCTCTCCAAATCCATGACAAACTCCTCCATCTAGTATGGAATCATTATAGCAGAAAAAGGAGGAAGATTCGAGGAGATCAAAAAATACAACCGAGTCCGAAAACTCGATTGTAAGCTTTACTTTTTGAACCGAACTGTCATAGTGGTTCCTTTTCCGATAGAGCTGGTTAACTTCATGTGGCCATTATGAAAGGTTAGAGCTTTTTTGACGATAGACAAGCCCAAACCTGTCCCTCCAACAACTTTCGAGCGACTTTTATCAACTCTATAAAAACGCTCAAAAATACGTTCTTGCTCATCAGAAGCAATGCCGATCCCGGTATCCGCAACGGTTAGGCTAATTTCATGCGGAAGATTGGAAACTGTCACTTCCACACTCCCCTTCTCTTTGTTGTAAATGATGGCATTGTCGCACAAGTTATAAACCAAAGAATAAAGCAAGACAGGATTTCCACGGAGAAGGGCATCTTCTCCCTTCAAGACAAGTGAAACATCTTTTTTCTGAGCTTTTAGCTGCAAATCCTCTATCACCGACTCGGCAAGCTGGTAGAGATTGACTTCTTCCATTGGAAATTCAGATTGCTCATCCAGTTGAGATAGGTTGATAATATCTTCTACCAACTTAACCAATCGATCGGATTCTGTGTGAATTTTGGCAGCAAACTTGGGCACTTCCTCACTCGGTACCATACGATTGACCAGTAATTCTGAATAACCAGAAATGACGTGAAGAGGGTTTTTTAATTCGTGGGAAACATTGGCTGTAAACTCCCGTTGCAGCTCTTCAAGGTGCAGTTGCTCTGTTACATCAAACAGTAAAATCACTAGACCAGTCACCGTCTGACGATCCTTAGTCGGTCTCACCAACACCTTGTACTGACTTTGCTCAATCGTAATCACCCCTTCGCGCTTCTGCCCTGCAAGTCCTTGATTAATCAAGGTGGTCAAGATCAAGTCACGGCTGATTTCCAGCATGAAGCGTCCCTGCCACTCGCCCTCCACACGGAAAAGCTCCAGTGCTGCAGCGTTGATACTGATAATTCTTGCTTGGTCATCTAAAAGAATCATCCCTTCCTTGATTTTTGCAATAATGGTATCAAATTCCTTCTGTTGCTGCTGCAACAAAAATTGCTGCTGACGAATCTCACTTTGATGGCTATCAATCCGTCTCAAAAGAGGGGTAATTTCCTCATAGCTATCATTGGAAAGTGGGTGTTCGAGATCCAGATTATTAAGCGGTTGAGATACTTTTTTGGAAATATAACGCGCGATAAAAATGGATAAGCCCATAGACAAGAAGACAATGAAAAGAATTGAGGACACCATTCCCAACAAGAGAACGAAAATTGTTTGTTGCGCCACCGATAGACGGACAACGGTTCCATTATGAAGACGTTGTGCTGCATAAATAGACTTCTCTGTCAAGGTCGAAGACCAGCGACTACTTTCACCATAGCCATCTTTCAGCGCCTCTTTTATTTCTTCACGGTTGGCATGATTTGGCATAGTCTCCGCATCAGACTGAGTATCATATAAGACCTGACCGCTATTGTCCACCCAGGTAATTCGCACACTAGATATCTTTAGATTTTCAAAATAATCCTTGCCTTCAAAGGCGATACCTTGCGCTGCCAGTGCTGTCTGAGTCCGTAGTTGCTCCCTCTGGATTTGGCTAAAATAATTATAGAGAAATCCCAGCAGCAATACGATTGTCACAAAGACCATACCAAGGCTAGCGGACAGGGTTGTCCGAAAAATCTTTTTAATCATGCACTTCCTCCAAGCGATAACCCACACCGCGCACCGTTGCAATCAAGTGACTGTCGTCGCCTAGCTTGGTTCTCAGCGTACCGATGTGAACGTCCACTGTCCGTGTTTCACCCATAAACTGCTCTCCCCAGACCTTATCCAGTAACTCCTGACGAGTAAATACACGATTTGGGTGACGGAAAAATAGCGCCAGCAATTCAAATTCTTTCAGGGTCAGCTGAATTTTTTCTACGCCTCGTTTGACCAAATAATTGTTGGTATCTAGGTCAAGATTTCCAATAACAATCTGCTCTTTCTGCTCTTGTTTCCGACTTCTTCTAAGCACTGCCTTGATACGTGAAATCATCTCCATCATGCCAAAAGGCTTGACCAAATAGTCATCTGCTCCCAAGTCCAATCCCTTTACCTTATCGTACTCGCTACCTTTTGCTGTCGTCATAACGACTGGAATCATTTCTGTCTGATGCTTGCTGCGCAGCTTGTTGAGAATGGTCAAACCATCATCTCCTGGCAACATAATATCTAATAAGACTAGCTTCGGCTGCTTCTGGTCAAGAGCAGCCCAAAAATCCTCACCATTTGAAAAGCCTTTGGCTGTAAAACCCGCCATCTCTAAGGTGTAAAGCATCATTTCACGAATATCTGCATCATCTTCCACACAATATATCATTTATACGTCTCCGTCTAGGTGTCCTGTGATTGAAAACAGTACCCATTTGGCAATATTGACGGCATGGTCTCCGATACGTTCCAAGTATTTTGCAACCATCAAGACGTCAATCGGATATTCTCCCTCGACATCTGGTACTGAAAAAGATAAAACTAACTGTTTCTTTATTGTATCAAATTCCTGGTTAACTGTCTTATCTTGCTGAATAACTTGGTGAGCCTGTTCTTCTGTTTCATAGATAAAGGCATCAATACTCTTGGTCAGCATTTCAATCACGTTTTTGGACATGTGGTCTAGCTGCTGACGTTCTGGTCCAGTACCTTGGACAATATGAACCAAGCTAATGATTTCTGCAATTTCATAGGACCGGGCACCGATCCGTTTCATATCATAGACCATTTTCAAAGCGGAAGAAATCCGGCGCAAATCCTTAGCGACTGGCTGCTGACGCAACAAGAGTTTGAGACATTTTTCTTCAATATCCCGCTCCATTTCTTCAATCTTATGATAGGTCTCTGAAATGCCCTCCAGCGATAGCTCTTGACCATCTGTCAGAGGAGCCAGAGATTCCCCGATAATATCCTCGCACAAGGCTCCCATAAAAATAATTTCTTTATTCAAGTCATTAAGCTGATTGGTAAATTTTGAACGAATCATCCGAATCTCCCTGTGATATAGTTTTCTGTGCGCTCATCCTGCGGCAATGAAAAGAGTTGGCTGGTTTTATTGTATTCCACCACCTCGCCCATTAAGAAAAAGGCAGTCTTGTCTGAAATCCGCACAGCCTGTTGCATATTGTGGGTGACAATCACGATAGTGTAATCCTTTTTGAGTTCCATGACCAAATCTTCAATCTTAGCTGTAGAAATCGGATCCAGAGCGCTGGTTGGCTCATCCATCAAGAGAATATCAGGCTCAATAGCTAGGGCACGCGCAATACAAAGACGCTGCTGCTGCCCACCTGACATTCCCAGAGCAGACTTATGCAAACGGTCTTTGATCTCATCCCAGAGAGCAGCCTGTCTCAGCGAACGCTCGACAATGGTATCCAACTCCACCTTGGCATGGATACCATGTGTTCTCGGTCCAAATGCCACATTATCGTAGATGCTCATGGGAAATGGATTTGCTTTTTGGAAGACCATTCCCACTTTTTTACGCAATTGATTGATGTCTAACTCCCGATAAACGTCCTGACCTTCCACCGTGATTTCTCCAGTGATTTTGCAATTTTTCACTAGGTCATTCATGCGGTTAAGACTCTTCAAAAGAGTGGATTTTCCGCAACCTGACGGTCCGATAAAGGCTGTAATTTCTTTTTCTTCGATGTCGAGATTGATATTTTTAAGAGCATGAAAATCTCCGTAATACAAATCCATATTCTTAATCGCTAATTTACTCACTATTTGACTCACTTCCTAAACGCTTGGCAACTCGTCCTGACACAAAATTCACCACCATGACCAAGACCAATAAAACAACTGCTGTGGCATAAGTCTGATTGACATACAAGCCTTCTCCCGAAATGGCATACATATGAACCGCCAAAGTCCGAGAGGAGCTAAAGATAGATTGTGCTACCTTGGCAACAGTACCCGCTGTAAAGATCAAGGCAGCCGACTCACCAATAATCCGACCAACTGCTAAAATAATTCCTGAAAATATCCCTGAAACCGCACTCGGCAGAACAATCCGAAAAATGGTACGTAACTTTCCTGCCCCAAGAGCAAATGCCCCTTCTCGGTAAGAATCAGGTACTGATAAGAGCGCTTCTTCGGTCGTCCGCATAATCAAGGGCAAAATCATAATGCTCAAGGTCAAGGAACCTGAAAGTAAAGAAAGTCCTAGATGGGTATATTTAACAAAGAAAAGTGCACCAAACAAACCATAGATGATAGATGGAATGCCTGCCAAGGTTTCCGTCGCCACTCGTATGATTTTCAGATAAGGATTGTCCCGTCGAGCATACTCTGTTAGGTAGATAGACCCGCCTATACCTACAGGAACAGCTATAAGTACCGTCAAAACAATCATGAAAACAGTATTGATAAAAGCCGGTAGTAGAGATACATTTTTAGTATCATAGGTCCAGGCAAATAGACTTGTATTTAGATGCGGTACCCCTTTGACCAAGATATAAATCACAACAAAGGCGATAGTCAACATACTCATAGTAGCTGCTAAGTAGACAAGGGTAAACAAGAAGAAAGAGAGTGGATCTCTCTTTAGAGACGCCCAGTATTGTTTGGGAGTCCGTTGATTGATATTTTCCATTCTACCCCTCCTTCTGAAGCGCTGAAAAGCTGATATTGATCAACAAAATAAAAACAAACAAGACAACTGCTGTCCCGATAAGAGCTTGGCGGTGAAGACCCGATGAGTAACCCATTTCCATGACGATATTGGTAGTCAATGTACGGACGCCAGATGTCAATGACTGTGGTAAGATAGCTTGATTCCCCGCTACCATAATCACTGCCATCGTTTCTCCAATCGCACGTCCAGTCCCAAGAACAATGGAGGCCAAAATCCCCCGCCTAGCTGCTGGAACGACCGCAAAAAAGACACTACGCTCATGAGAAGCTCCAAGAGCAATCCCTCCTTCATAATAGGACGCAGGAACAGCTCTAAGAGACGACTCCGAAATACTAATGATGGTTGGCAAAATCATCATTCCAAGCAAGATCGATGCTGCTAAAACACCCATACCAAAGCCGCCCATAGACTGACGAATCATAGGAACAAGGACGACTAAGCCAAAGAAACCATATACGACAGACGGAATCCCTGCCATCAAGTTAATAGCCGATTTTAATGGTTTATAGAGAATTGGTGGGCAGAAACAAGCCATAAATATCGCTGTTAAAATTCCAATTGGACCACCCAAAAGCAAGGCACCTGCCGTCACGTAAAAAGAACCCACAATCATGGGAAAAATCCCAAAAAGATTGTTGCTAGGACGCCAAACCTTTCCCAAGAGAAAGTCTCCCCAACCGATTTTCATAATAGCCGGTAGGCCACTTGCAAAGAGAAAGATACAAATTAAAATTGCTGATATGACACTAACACAAGCTGTGATAAAAAACACAGCTTGCATTAGATTTTCTTTTGTTTGTTTCATGTATTTACCTTATTTTGATAAGTCAGCCCAAGATGTTGTCTTACCAGTAAAGATTTCTTTTACTTGTTCAGTCGTTAAATCGTTCACTTTGTTTTTCTTGTTAACTACTACAGCGATGCCGTCTGTTGCAATAACCGTTGATGCGACACCTTTTCCTGACTCTTCATCTTTTAATTCACGAGAAGCTATACCGATATCTGCTAAGCCATCGATGGCGCTGGTGATACCTGTTGATGAATCACTTTGCTGGATTTCCACATCGACTTTGGCATTTACCTTTTGGTAGGCTTCCTTGATTTTTTCCATGATCGGCGTTACTGAACTAGAACCTGCTACAACAACCTTACCAGATGAAACTTTTGCTGTATAAGCTGTTGTATTATCAAGCGGGATATAGCCAGCCTTCTCTACAACTTTTTGACCTTCTGTACTCAGGATAAAGTCAATGAAATCTTGCGCTGCTTGACTGACTTTGTCTTCTTTAGTGATGATATTAAATGGACGTGAAATCTTATAGCTCCCATCCTTGATATCTGCAACACTAGCTTTATTGCCGTCGATATCGAGAACTTTCACGCTATCATTCAAAGAACCAAGCGAAGCATATCCAATCGCTGCTGCATCCTCGGAAACAGTTGTCAACATGACAGAAGTCGAGTTGGCCACAATGGCTGTCGCTGCTGTGTTGTCAACCTTTTCACTGTTAGCATCCTTTTCTTCAACGCCAAACAATTCGATAAAGATACTGCGCGTACCTGAACCTTCCTCACGAGAAACCACATTAATCGTATCACTCGCAGAAGAAGATGTATTTCCCGAACAAGCAGTCAAAGCGCCAAGCCCCATCAATCCTGTCACTGCCAAAAGTAAAATTTTCTTAGATGTTTTCATGTCAAACTCCTCTATTTTGATTAGCTTCAGTATACTCAAGAAATATCAAATCCATTTGCATGCTTTTGTAAAATCTATGTAAAATTACAGAAATTAAAACCATCCCCTCTACAGAACCTTTGCAAGATCATCTTTCCTTCAACCTACCTAGTGTCCCCACACCCATTTTATGATATAATAAAGCAGAAATTTGAAAAAAAGGAATGTAATAACTATGATGAACATGCAAAATATGATGCGTCAAGCACAAAAGCTTCAAAAGCAAATGGAACAAAAGCAGGCTGAGTTGGCGGCGACTGAGTTTGTTGGAAAATCAGCTCAGGACTTGGTTGTAGCGACATTTACTGGTGATAAAAAGTTGGTGTCTATCCAGTACGCTGAGGCTGTTGTAGATCCTGGAGACTTGGAAACACTTCAAGACATGACAACACAAGCAATCAACGATGCGCTTGAGCAAGTTGATGCAGCAACTAAAAAAATCATGGGGGCCTTCGCTGGAAAATTACCATTTTAGATGATATATAGAACCTTTGACAACTGTCTTAGGTTCTTTTCTATTTATGGATTTAACAGAGTCTGCCGTGTGGTCCCCGAGCGAAACCATTTCAGTCCCAACCTTAAAACTCAGGACTCTTTCTTAGTTGAAATCGCTAGTAAAACAGGGCAAATTAGGGTAAAATGATACTATCAAAAATCAAAAGGAGATACCGTCATGCCAGCATTTTGGGACCAGTATCCTGCTATTCAGGCGCAAATCGACCAGACACGTCAGATAATTGACCAGCATGTTCATGTACGAAATTTGGATATTGAAACTGCTATCCTCGAGCTCAGCAATGCTGGTGGAAAGTATCTTCGCCCTGCTTTTTTCTTTTTATTTACAGGTTTTGGAAATCCTAGCAAAGAAAAAGCTGAGCAGCTGACTAAAATCGCTGCCTCCCTGGAAATTCTACACATGGCAACTCTGGTTCACGATGACATCATTGATGACTCTCCCTTGCGTCGGAATGTCGAGACTGTTCAATCTCGTTTTGGAAAGGATATTGCCGTCTACACAGGCGACTTGCTGTTCACCGTATTCTTTGAGCTCATTTTAGAAAGTATGAACGACACACCCCACATGGCGCTTAACGCCAAGTCTATGAAGAAAATTCTCATGGGCGAACTCGACCAGATGCACCTTTATTTCAATCAAGAGCAGACGATTAGAGACTCCCTCCGTGCTATTTCTGGAAAAACTGCCGAGCTCTTTAAGTTGGCTAGTAAGGAAGGAGCTTACTTTGCAGGCGCAGATGAGCAAGTGGTCCGACTGGCTGGGCGCATCGGCTATTATATCGGCATGGCCTTTCAGATTTTAGATGATATTTTAGACTACATGGCTGAGCAAAAAGATTTCAACAAGCCTATTTTGGAAGATTTGGTCAATGACATCTATAGCCTGCCTCTCCTCCTTGCCCTCAAAAATAATCCTAGAGTTTTCAAACCGCTACTGGACAAAAAAATCAGCTAACACTAGCCGATCGAAAAGAAATTGCTGAATTGGTTCTAGCAAATAACGGAGTGGAAGAAGCTAGAAATCTGGCGCGTCGCTTTACTGAAAAAGCCTTGGCCGATATCAAAAAGCTCCCTAAAAACACCTCGCAGAAACACTTACTCCAATTAACAAAGCATCTCTTAAAGCGAAAAATATAACGAAAAAGAGTCTGAGACAAAAGTCTCAGGCTCTCAAACTTTTATAGCTTTAACAGTTTGACGCAGTGGTTGAGTGGGCTATAATACGTTGATAAATCAACTTTAATAGCTCTACTCAACTGTGCGGAGGTGCGACTACAAAATCGATTTCTACGAAATCACGATTTTTGTCACACTATCTTTCTATTCCCCGTCATCAATCGCTTTCAGCATGCGATAACGGTCACTTGTTCTTGCAAGTTCTTCTGGTGAGCCTGACATTTCCAGCTGACTATTTTCAAGGAAAATCACACGGTCCACCGCTTCAATCCCTTTCAAATGGTGGGTAATCCAAGTCAAGGTCTTGCCCTGCAATTCCTCCATAAAGGTGGAAATCGGGGCTTTTTCTGTGATAGGGTCCAGCCCCACTGTTGGTTCATCCAAGATAATGATGGGCGTTTCTTGCAACAAAATCCGCGCAAGCGCTAATCGATGCCGCTCTCCGCCTGAAAAGCGGAGACCTGCTTCATCAACCATGGTGTGCAGTCCGTACGGAAGTGCCTCTGCCAATGGAAAGACGGAGAGGACAAAGGCCGCAATCCAATTGGCTTGTCCACCATGATCCCCTACAAATTGCTGGCTCGACCAGACTAAGGTCAACAGTCCTAAAACATTGTCTGTCAAATCACGATAAAGCTGATTTTTCAACCCTTTTTCCTGTTTCTGACGAGCTCCATCGACCAAAACGAGAAACAAGAAAGCCAACCATAGGCCAGATTTGATCGGCTAAAGCCTGACCTTCCCATAACCTAGTAATAACTAGACTCAAAGAAAATGCTTGTCCGATAATAAAGATTGCCTGAAGGAGATCCAGTCCTACAAGCAATCCAAACATTTTATGAATACCGGATAAGCGCATTACCGCTTTATCTAACATTATTTCTCTCCTACATGAGCCGCTGGTACAGTAATAGGTTTTCTAAAAATGTAGTAACTCCACGCTGTATAGGCAAGGACAATTGGAACCAGTGTCACAGCCACGATAGACATAATTTTCAAAGTGTAAGGAGATGATGAAGTATTCGCAATCAAGAGGTCGTATTTCGAGCTAATCGAACTAATCATGACGCGTGGGAAAAGTCCTTGGAAAAGAAGAACAACCACTGTCACTAGACTGAGACCACTTGCCAAGAAAGCTGTCATTTCAGCACCCTTGAAAGTAGAAATATGGGCCACAACTGTCAAGAGCACCAGTAAAAGTGTCAAGGCAAGACTAGCCACAAAATGCATTTGGAAAAAGTCTGTTTTTGCCATCAAAAGAAGAGCGAAAACAAGCAATCCAAGATAGAGGACCCAGTAGAAGAATTGGGCATAGTTGCGCGCACGTTGGCGCACTGCTCCATCCGTCTTCAAGCCGATATAGTTGAGACCATGCAGGTAAGACAAGAGGACCATCGCCACCCCACCTACGATAGAGAAAAGGTTAAAATAGTCTCCAAAACTAGCCCAGACATGTCCATCAGCATCCAAAGGCATCCCTTGCACCAAACTGACAAAAAGAATACCGAAGAAAAAGGGCACAATGGTTGAACCAATGGTCAAAGCCCAGTTCCACAATTGTTTTTGGTCTGCTTCTACCTTGTGGCGGAATTCGAAGGACACACCACGGATGATGAGGCCAAACAAAATTGCTAAGAGAATCAAGTAGTAACCACTAAATAGGGAAGCATACCAGTAAGGGAAAGAGGCAAACATGGCCCCACCCGCTGTCAGAAGCCAAACTTCATTTCCATCCCAGACAGGTCCAATGGTATGAACGATCTGGTCTTTTTCTTCTTCATTGTGGGCAAGACTTTGTACAGCCATCCCCACACCGAAATCAAAACCTTCAAGGAAGAAAAAGCCTGAGAAAAGGAGTCCGATTAAAAAGAACCATAAAAATTGTAATCCGCTCATTTTAGTAATCTCCTTTCTCAAATGGGTCACGGGCTGAGTAATCCGCTAACTTAGCCTGTTCTTCTGCATATTCTGGGCCTTTTTCAATTCACGAAGGGTCAAGCTGACCATCGTCACTGCAAGACCTCCAAAGAGCAAGAAGTACACGGTATTGGAAATCAAGAGTGAGGTCACAGACACATTTGGTGAGACAGAATCTTTGATTTTAAAGAGGCCATATACTGTCCAAGGGTAACGTCCATGTTCCGTAATAATCCAACCAAATGTATTAGACAAGAATGGTGCGAAGGTTGTCACTGCAACAAGCCATAGCATCCATTTGCGTTCAAAAAGAATCGGGTTCTTCTTACGTGTTAAGAAGAGACCGCCAGCTGATACCAGCAACATCAAGGCACCAAAACCAGCCATGGTACGGAAGCCGTAGAACATGAGGTTGACCATTGGAAAATAATTATCTTCGCCATATTTTGCGACCAACTCATCATTAGCTGTTTCCATACCTTTTACGGCACCTGAAGGTTTGCCATAAGACAAGATGGAGAGCATATAAGGAATTTTAATGCCGAAAACTTGTCGATGCTCTGCTTCATCCGCCCAAGCGAGAACGGTCCATGCTGCTGGATCTCCAGAGTCTTCATAGTCGCCTTCCATGGCTGCGAATTTCATTGGTTGATCATTGAGGAGAGCCTTCATTTGCAAATCCCCTGCTCCCATAACAGACAATGAACCAATCAAACCAATCAAAAGACCAATACGAAGGGATTTTTGATAAATTTCCTTCACTGACTCTGTCAACAATTCTGGTTTTAAGAGTTTAAAGGCTGCCATACCCGCAACAACAATACCACCCATCGTGATTGCTCCTGTGATAACATGGCTAAACTCATAGAAAAATTGAGCATTCGTAATCAATGCCAAGAAGTCCGTCATCTGCGCACGGCCATTGACAATTTCATAGCCGACAGGATGCTGCATAAAGCTATTGGCCGTCAAAATCCACATAGCCGACATCATTGAGCCAAAAACCACCAGCCAAATAAAGCTAGCATGCAACTTCTTGCTGATTTTTTATTGTCCCAAGTAAACATCCAGAGTCCCAAGAAAGTTGACTCCATGAAGAAGGCAAGGAGGGCCTCAACGGCAAGAGGGGCCCAAAAGACATCCCCGACAAAACGTGAGTAATCAGACCAGTTCATTCCAAATTGAAATTCTTGAATAATACCAGTCACGACACCGACTGCAAAACCGAGGAGCATGATATTGCCCCAGAATTTGGTCATTTTTTTGTAAATCTCATTTTTAGTAGTGACATACATGGTTTCCATAATCGCCACTACCAGGCTCGTACCAATGGTAAATGGCACGAAAAAGAAATGGAAAACGGTTGTCATGGCAAACTGGAAGCGTGCCAAGGTTTCGATGTTCATAACCCCCTCTTTCTAATGTTGAGCATTAGAATAAATCCTAAATATAGCTAAGTACAGCCTAATCTGTTATTTCTATCTTAATGGTACAGGTCAAAACGGCCTTTTGCCAGAAGTTCTTTCAAACCACCAATATCCAAGAGTGATTTGTTCATAATCATTTTCTTGGCAGCCGAATCTGGATAGGCTTTTAGCGTTAGACCAAGTGATTCACCCAGTCCATGGGTATTCCCGACTGAAGCCACTGTCCCCAACGACTTAAATTTGAAGTCAACTGGAGCATGTCCTTTTAATTGCAGCGCTAAATTTTTAGCTACATGCGCTCCCATACGAGTCGCAATTTGTGCTGTTGCTGGGAAGGGATGGCTTGAAGCCGTATCCATGAAGGCGGCAACATCACCGACGATATACATATCCGGATGTTCTGGGTCACGCAAGTCAGCATTGACCACGACACGACCACGACGTTGACTGAAGCCAGACTCACCCATAACTGGGCTTCCGCTGACACCGGTTGTCCAGATAATGGTACCCGCTGAGACAGACTTGAATTCCGTATCATCAGGACTTGTCACGTAGAGAACTTGACCGTCTTTGATTTCCTTAATCATGCAACCAAGCATGAGGTTGGACCCCACTTGACGGACAAGATCAGTTCCGTAAGCAGCCAAACTATCGTCAAACATTGGGAAGATACGACTAGCTGCTTCCACACAGATAATTTCGATTTTTTCTGGGGCAACACCAGCTAATTCAGCATAGTTCTTGCGTTCGTCCGCAAAAGCACCTGCCAACTCAACACCTGTAAATCCAGCTCCACAGATCAAAAGACGTAAATTATTTTCGTCCTTTGTCTCACGATAGGCCTTCATTTTCCCTACAATATGGTCATGAATCGCCACTGCTTGATCCAAGGTTGTCATCTGCAAGGCATTATCCACAGTTCCTAAAATACCAAAGGTTTTGAGGTGAACCCCAAAGCCACTACCACATAATCATAGGTCAACTGACCCTTTTCTGCTAAATCAACCGTTTTCGCATCCGCATTGATTTTAATAACCGAATCTTGGATAAAGGTTACTTTTTTAGGGTCGATCACATCAGCGATTGGGTAGGATATTTTTTCTTTTGCTACAGAACCTGCTGCTACTTCTTGTAATTCCGTTGCTTCATAGTGGTAATCATTGCGGTCTACCAAGGTAATATGGAAATCACCATCCTGTTTTTGCAAGGAAGTAACTGCCTTTAATCCCGCATATTCGGCCCCAAGTACGAGGACTTCTTTCATCATCCAACTCCTTTATAATAAAATCCCAATTAGATAGGTCAAGGCCTGAGTTGCTGAACCCAGCGCCAAAATCCGTATCGCACAAACAAATGTCTCTTTTTTGACCTGTTTTTGCCACAAAAGCTTGGATTGTCCATAGATAAATGGAACCAGGACCACGGTCAATAAAACCGTGGCAGGTGCCAAGCCACAGACAACACAATCGCAATCACTGCTAAGCTATTAGCCAGTGCAAACAAGAGTAAACCTCCCTTTGTGCCCGTGTAATGGACCAAAGTATAACGGTGGTTTTTTTCATCATCTTCTTTATCGCACAGATTATTGGCCAGCATGAGGTTGGCAATCCATAAGGTGTTCGGTAAGGAAATGAGGAGGATTTGTCCCAAGGTTCTCGCGTCCCAGCTAAATACCTGAGAAGTATTGAGGTAGACACAGATGAGACTAATCATAAAACCCATAGTAAAGCCTGAGAAAAACTCGCCCAAGGGCAGGCTTGACAAAGGCTTAGGTCCCGAAGAATAGAAGATGCCAACAGCATAGCAAAAGCCAACCATTAGCAACAAGGGCCAACCAACCATCCAAGCCAAACCGAGTCCAATCAGGCTCGACGTCCCCATCAACACAGCTAGCAGGATTTCTATCTGACGGAGAGACAAATTCTCCTGCCCGATAATGTTGGTAGCTCTTTTGTACTCCGAATCGACTGCATTTCGATAATCATTGTAATTGTCCCACACATCCACAAACATGTTAAACAAGAACATAGCTAGAAAATAAAGAGCCACCAAGAGTGGATGTATACTGCCATACTGATAAACTGAAAAACACAGACCGATTAGAAAAGGTAATACACTCGCCGTTTTTGCTTTGATTTCAACGAGTTCCAGAAATACTGATACGTTCATCTTTTTACCCTTTCTCTCTTATCTCTTTAACATTCCTATTTATAGAAGAAAAAGAGATTGTTTGAAAATAATTGAACTAGAAATTTTAGGAAAGAACGAAAAAAATCGTGCCAAGCACGATTTGACTTATTTTTCCTTAGCCAACTCAAGACAATAGGACTTTTTCTGACAATGCGGACAAGTCAGTTTGCGCGTACGAGGCATGTGACCAGCCCAGGCAAACTCCTTAAAACTTGGATCAAAAATTTGATGACAGTTGGGACATAAATAGTGAAATTTCTTGCGAAAATGAATAACCGTATATGTATAAATAGGAATAAAAACCCCCATCATACACCATTGCACCCATTCAAAAGCCAGATGACCAACACCAAAAATAAGAAGAGCATATATTACCACTTCTAATAAGAGAATGCCATACATCTTCCATTGTAGTTTTTGCCACGAATCTTTATTTTTCATAGTGACGGAAAAATCTGTCAGATAGGCCAGCTCATAGTCTGTTTGATTTTTCAAATTGTCAAGTAAGTTGACAGCCATGTCAAGTTTGGTTTGAGCAGTCTCTACCTCTATTTTTAGTTGTTTAATTTGGGTCACCAGAAGCATATCCAGAATCTGTTGGATATTTTCTTCGACCAAGATTTTCCCAATATCATCAATGGAAAAATCCAGTTCTCGCAGAAAACAGATAATCTGAAGTGTCTTCAAATCATCCTCTGAATAAATCCGCCGTCCACCTTCTGTAACCTCACTCGGCTGTAAAATACCGCGTTGGTCATAGTATTGGACTGTTCGAACAGAGACATTAGCTCTCTTGGCTAGTTCCCCAGTTGTGTAAATAACAGACATTCCCCCACCTCCTTTCTGCTACCAGAATAGCACATGCCCCTAGGTCACAAGCAAGCCCTAACGCAGGGGGATTTTTCATTTTTCCTAGAATTTATACAGGAAACTTTCCATTTGATAAAGCAACAAATCCGCATAGTCGTGATCTTGTTCCAAATCCTGTAAGAGATTTTTCAAATCGGTTAAATTGTCCGTGATGATACCATCCACCTGTAGTTGAACGGTCTTGCTCATACTCTCTGTATCATTTGGTGTCCAAGCATAGACTAATTTTTGCCGCAGCCATGACTTGGCCATGAAATTCTGGTCCAAAGATGAATATTCCATCGTATAACCATCCGCTACGGTCGTTGGATAAATGGAATTAAACGGCAAAATGAAGGCCGTCACCAATTTCTCATTATACTCTTCTGCTTCAATGATCACCTTGTAGTCGAGAGACTGTAGACGATGTCCATATCGGAGCATTGTTTTACTATATTTTTTCAAAAAATTCTTGGTCATCTGAGGCGAGTCCGTCGAATTGACCTTGATTTCAACTAATAACTTCTGCCCCAATTCGTTCGCTCGTTTTAAATACTCATCAAAAGAAGGAACGGGTGCCGACATATTGTTTTCACTAGCCGTCATGGCCGTCATCTCCGCCAAACTATAATCATGGGTGCCACCAGGATAGCCCGTCAGATTCTGAATATCATTATCATGCATGACGACAAACTGCCCGTCCTTTGTTTCTTGTACATCCATCTCGATATAGTCGGGCTTCAGTGCAGCTGTTTTTTCCAAAGATGGAATTGTATTCTGCACCCCATTTTGCAGATTGACCCCACGGTGAGAAATGGTCACTGGAAGATTATTGTAGGGGAAATAAAGACTCACCGCACCCTGAAAGCCAAAATAAAGGCTGGCCAATACCATAATTATCCACCGTAAACGATGACGTAGTTGGGCACGGCGATAAAAGGGCATACGTTTTCTCGTCAGCATTTCCACAAATTTGATGAGAAAAATTGCCACCGCTCCATAATAAACCAAGCAAAGCACAATGTAGTTTCCCAGCGCAACTACGGCTGAAAGCTCTTCTTGCAGAAAATCAGCCAATACTTGAACTCCATAGGTCACACTCGCAAAGAACATGAAAAAGCCAACTGACTGCAGGATGATCCAGATTAACCGAATCAAAGACTGCCATTGGACGCTTCCTTTCGTCTTTTTCCAAGAAAAAAGCAGAGCTGTTCTGACGCTTTCTTGGTCAAAGTATACCAAAGGCAAGGCATACATCACACGGACCGCTAGCCAGAAAAAGAAAAAGAGAGCCGCTGTGATAAGGCCACCTAGCAAATACTCGTTGGCAAGATAATCCAGAATAAACTGGGGTAGAACCAATTTATTAAAATAATAGATGTCCAAAATCTTCCGTAAAAATGGAAAGAGAAGCACTGAGTAGCAAAGAACAAAGAGGATTTTAGACAAGTGCAAACTCCGCAAATTTGACTGCAAACCGCTAAACATATCTGCTAGAAATTGTCTGAGTGTTCTTGGCTCCTGATGGAGTAAACTGAGAACACCAGTCAAAACGACTCCAATTTCGAGATAAGCAATGAGAAGATTCAACAAAATCAAGAGCCCAAAAAGAGCCGTTACCCACCACTTCGCAGTTAAAGTCGCACCCAAATTGGTCGAAGATAGGTAAGCATATCCTGTCAAGCGTAAAAGATACTCCGCCAAGAAGGAATTAATCGGCACCCAAATCAGCTCTACCGTGCCAAATAAAACTGAAAAAAGTAAGAGAATCTTATCCAACTGATAATAAACTTTTTGAAATTCTTTTAAGATGTAGTTCATAGCTCTAGTGTCCCATATTCAAACAGAAAAAGCAAGATTTTTCCAAAACAGACTTGTGTTTTTTAAAATATTCTGATACGATTGAATTATCTGAAAATTTAGTCAAGGAGATTTGCTATGACAAGACACATTCATTGGGATGGAAATCTTTCTCAAGAAGGATATGAGATTATTAAAGGGCAGGGTGGTGTGATCGTTTGCCCAACTAAGGTTGGCTACATTATCATGACCGCTGACAAGGCTGGTTTGGAGCGCAAATTTGACGCAAAAGAACGCAAACGCAACAAACCCGGAGTTGTTCTCTGTGGGAGCATGGAAGAATTACGCGAATTGGCACAGTTAACTCCCGAGATTGACGCCTTCTACCAAAAACATTGGGACGAGGACATTCTCCTAGGCTGTATCTTACCTTGGAAACCGGAAGCCTACGAAAAACTTAAAGCCTATGGCGATGGCCGTGAAGAACTCATGACCGATGTTCGTGGCACTTCTTGCTTTGTCATCAAGTTCGGTGTGGCTGGTGAGCAAATTGCTAAGGAAATGTGGGAGAAAGAAGGACGCATGGTCTACGCTTCTTCTGCTAATCCTTCTGGTAAAGGAAACCGCGGTAAAGTTGAAGGAATCGGTGAACGTATCGAGTCAAAAGTCGACTTGGTGATCGAAGCAGATGACTATGTCGCTTCTATCCAACCAGATAAAACCATCGAAACGCGCTACGAGCAGGGCGTTATGGTCTCAATGGTTGACGCTGACGGCAAGCTCATCCCTGAACAAGGGGCTGACAGCCGCTCGATTGAGCCTTGCCCAGTGGTCATCCGTAAAGGCCTTGACATCGATAAAATCATGATGCACCTCTCCGACCACTTTAATTCTTGGAACTACCGCCAAGGAGAATACTACTAATCTTCGCTAACTAAGTTAGAAACCCCAATTAGGGCCTGAGACTTTTATCTCGGGCTCTAACTTTTGTATCTTTAACAGTTTGACGCAGTAGGTGACTGATTGCTCTCATCCCTTATATCGCAAGTAATTTCGACCAATCTAGGCACCTGTGCGGAGGTGTGACAACAAAATCAATTTCTACGAAATCCCGATTTTTGTCACACCCTCTCTTTTTTGCTATACTATTCCCATGAAAACGATTTATTTTTTAGGTGGTTTAGGGGAAAATCGCCACCAGGCAAAAGATTTAGAAGAATATTTAGGTCATCCGCTGATTGTGATTGATTTACCAGGGCATGAGGAAAATTTTGATGACCTCGTGACCACTCCGCAGGAATTAACTGCCTGGTTTGCCAAACAAGTTGACACTGACCAGCCCTTTTCCCTCATTGCGCATTCTATGGGGGCCAATCTCGCTCCCTATCTGGCCGCTCAATTTCCACAGCTGGAAAAATTAGTCTTATTGGATGGAGGCTATTTCGAGTTTGACCAATTTGAGTCCTTGGAAGGGGATTTGGCAGGAACGGCTGCTTTTCTAGAAGAGACAACCTTTACAGATATGGATACCCTCATTGAACAAGAAAAATCCACAGCTCCCTACTGGTCAATACATCTTGAAAACGCCCTACGTGACAGTTTTATCTGGCAAGAAAATGCATATCATTTCCATCTCAATAAAGAAAGTGTGCTTGCTCT
Organism: Streptococcus hepaticus; assembly: GCF_043656315.1. Lineage (NCBI taxonomy): Bacteria > Bacillati > Bacillota > Bacilli > Lactobacillales > Streptococcaceae > Streptococcus > Streptococcus hepaticus. The sequence goes on along the minus strand of NZ_JBINIY010000003.1, from coordinate 69,532 downwards.
CATCCGCTTGCAGCGTGAATTTGAACACCTTCTCCCGCAAGTTACCTGCCCAACATTGTTGATTGCTCAGTCTGATAAAGATTGTCCAGCCATCAAAAAAGATATGTTGGCAAAGGTGCCCGCCCACATTCACATCAATACCAGCCTGGACTGCGGTCATTCTCCACATACAGAAAAACCTGAGCAAACTGCTCAGGCTATACGCGAATTTTTTATGACATCATAGAGTCCAGTCCAAAATTGGTCCGACTGGGACAATTCCATTAGGATTGATGGTCTTGTGACTGCCGTAATAATGTTGCTTGATGTGGTCAAAATCGACCGTCTCCGCAACCCCTGGCAGATTGTAAATGTGCTTGGTATAGCGCCATAGATTTGGGTAGTCTACCAGACGCTTAAAATTGCATTTAAAATGACCATAGTAAACTGAATCAAAGCGCACCAAAGTAGTGAACAAACGAATGTCCGCTTCCGTTAATTGATTACCAACTAGATAATCTTGCTGGCTCAGCTGATTTTCCAAGTCATCCAAGGCTGAGAAGAGTTTTTTCAATTCTTCTTCATAAACGGCTTGCGCTGTCGCAAAACCAACCTTGTAAACACCATTATTGACTGCGTTGTAAATCTTGGCATTGACCTCATCAATCTCAACCAACAAATTCTCAGGAGCATAGTCTCCTTTTTTTGCACCAATCTGGTCAAAAGCCGAGTTAAACATGCGAATAATATCCGCCGACTCATTGCTGACAATGGTATCTGTCTTTTTATCGTAGAGAACCGGCACCGTCACGCGCCCCGTATAGTCAGGCTGAACATGAGTATAAATCTCATGCAAATAATCCGCACCCAAAATCGGGTCTGCAACCACACCTGGACCGTCCGCAAAAGTCCAACCACTTTCCAGCATGAGCGGGTGCACAACCGATACGGAAATCATCTCTTCCAAGCCCTTCAAAGCCCGCATAATCAAGGTCCGACTCGCCCAAGGACAAGCCAATGACACACAAAGATGGTAACGACCTGCTTCTGCCTTGTAACCAGCATCACCAGTCGGACCAGCCGATCCGTCAGCCGTTATCCAATTGCGAAAGAGAGCATTGGTCCGCACAAAACGACCACCTGATTTCTTGGTATCATACCACTGATCTACCCATTTTCCGTCTATTAAAAGTCCCATAGTTCCCTCCATTTTTCTTTATATTACCACTATATATTGATTTCTACAAGGATAAACTCCTCTAGAAAGACATGCTTCCCAAACCCCACTACAGATATTCTGCTCCTCCCTACTCGCAAAAAAGCCAGGAACTCTTATTCCCGGCTATTTTTCTTATTTCAAAGCTGCACTGACTTGGTGGACAATGGCTTGAGCTGTTAAGCCATAGACCTCTTTTAGATAGTCCATTTTTCCTACTTGTCCAAATGCTTCCTCAACACCAACACGATAGACTGGTGTCTGAGATTGACAGGCAAGCAATTCACAAATAGCGCTTCCCAAGCCGCCAATACGATTGTGATTTTCTGCTGTGATGACAGGTTTACCAAGTAAGTGCTCTGTCAAACTAGCATCAATCGGCTTGATACGGAAAAGGTCGATAACCTGAACATCGATTCCTTGCTCAGCCAAGCTATCTGCTGCTGCCAAGGCTTCTTCCACCATAATACCGCTGGCAACAATGGTTGCGTCAGTACCTGTTCGCAAAATGCAATATCCCTTGCTAAAATCTTCACCACCTTGATAGATGGCTGTCGGCGCCTTACGAATGGTCCGAATGTAATTCAAGTATTCACCAGCCAAGGTTTCTTCCAAAACCGCTGCAAACTGAATATCATCACTGACTTCATAAACACGCGCTTTAGGAATCAACCGCATTAGACCCAAGTCTTCAAACGGCATGTGAGTCCCACCATTCATTTCTGCAGATACGCCCGCATCAGAGCCAATAATGGTCGCTGGCAGCTGAGCATAGCCTAAAGAGAGGAAAACCTGGTCATACACCCGTCGACTAGCAAATGGTCCAAAGGTATGGATATAAGGCTTGAAACCTTGAATGGCTAAACCAGCAGCCACCCCCATCATTTCTTGCTCCATTATACCAACATTGACATAGCGTTTGCCCAGCACATCACCTAGCTTATTGGTGGACATGGAGCTGGACAAATCTGCTTCAATCGCTGCGATTGTTTCATTTTTCTGACCAAACTCTGCCAAGAAATCACTGTAGACTTTTCGCATTTCTTTCACTGATCTCATCTTTATCCCTCCATTTCTTGAGCCAAATCAGCCGCAGCTTTTCCCAATTCAGTTGCTAATTCGTCCGTCAAACGCAAATGGTGGTTGCTGACCATTTCTTCCACCAATGGCACACCTTGTCCCTTGGTGGTGTCCAACACAATACATTTTGGTCGTGAAGAAGAGCTTGCTTTCAGACTCTTAACCGCTGCAACAATAGCTGCAATATCACTTCCGTCTACACGAAGAGCTTCCCAGCCAAAGGCTGCAAATTTTTCAACAAAGTCAAATGTCTGACAGATTTCAGCTGTCGTGCCGTCCAATTGCTTTTTATTGTCATCTACAAATAAAATGAGATTAGACAATTCTTGGTGAGCCGCAAATTGAGCAGCTTCCCAACACTGCCCTTCATTGAGCTCGCCATCGCCAACAATCGTATAGGTATAATGCGAACTTTGCTTGATTTTCTGTCCATAGGCAATCCCTGTTGCTACACTGACACCTTGCCCCAATGAGCCCGTTGTCATATCCACACCAGGTGTCAGATTGCGGTCGGGGTGCGAAGGTAGATGGGTCCCATTGGTATTGAGACTCCATAGAAAATCATGGTCAAAAAATCCTTTAAGATAGAGGGTACTATAGAGTGCCGGACCTGCGTGCCCTTTCGACAAGACGAAATAATCGCGCTCTGTAGACGAGAAATTCTGGACTGTTATATCCAGAATCTCGCCATATAGAGCTGTCAAAACTTCAACAATAGATAAACTTCCACCGTAGTGACCAAAACCTAGCTGATTGAGAGTTGCAAGTGTATGGTAACGGATTTCAGTTGCAAAGTCTTCTAGTTTTTTCAACTCTTGCTTCATCATTAAGCCTCTTTCTTATCTTTCTTAAGAATAGTCATGGCAATCATGATACCAAGAACTGCAAAGATACCAATAGAGACTGCCATCACACCGCCTTTATTAGCCAAGCTACCAAGGAAAATACCGGACAAACCAAAGTCAGCATCTGAGAAGGTTGAGCCTGCAAAACCAAGGTCACCAAGGACTGGCATGAGGAAGACTGGAAGGAAACTGATGAGCACACCTTGCATGAAGGCTCCCACTACTGAACCACGGATACCACCTGAGGCATTTCCCATAACACCAGCAGTTGCACCACAGAAGAAGTGAGGTACAACACCAGGCAAGATAACCACACCACCAGTGAGAATCATGATAAACATGCTGACCAAACCGCCAGCAAAACTAGAAATAAAACCAATCAATACAGCATTTGGAGCTGAAGGATAAACGATAGGACAGTCCAAAGCTGGTTTAGAGTTTGGAACCAATTTTTCAGAAATCCCTTTGAAGGCAGGAACGATTTCCGCTAAGATAAGACGAACACCTGCAAGGATTGTGAAGACACCTGCCGCAAATGTACCACCGAGTTGGAGAGCGTAAACGATACTGTTTGTACCACCGCTCAATTCTTTTTCAATATAACCGCCACCTGCAAAGATAGCAACAATAATATAGATGATAGACATAGAAAGGGCAATACTTACGGTACTATCACGCAAGAAAGCCAAGCCTTTAGGGAATTTAATATCTTCTGTAGATTTTGATTTGTCCCCAACGAGACCACCTACAAAACCACTGAGCCAGTAACCAAGTGAGCTAAAGTGTCCCAAGGCAACCTTATCATTTCCTGTCAACTGCACCATGTATTTTTGAACAAAGGCTGGTGAGATAGACATGATAATACCAAGCGCCAAGCCACCCATGACAATCAAGCCTGCTGAAGTAAAGCCAGCCACTGTCATAATAACGGCAATCATACAAGCCATATACAAAGTATGGTGACCTGTCAAGAAGATATATTTGAAGCGAGTAAAGCGGGCAATGAGAATATTAAAGACCATGCCGAGTAACATAATCAAAGATGTCGCTGTCCCAAATTTATCCAAGGCAAGCGCCACAATAGCTTCATTATTTGGCACAACACCTTTCAAATGAAAAGCGTGTTCAAACATTTGACCAAATGGTTGTAGAGATGTTTGTAGAATCGTTGCACCGCCACCCACGACGATGAAGCCGACAAATGTTTTGATACCACCTTTTAGCAAGTCTGAAGCCGATTTCTTCTGTAAAGCAAGACCTAAAATTGCAATCAAAGCTACCAAAATCGCTGGAGTCTTGGCAATATCAATTAAAAAATCTAACATATTTTCTCTCCTTTTTGAGCAATCCTATTCTTATACAAGACCTTTTTCTTGGCAAATCGCAGTGACCAACTCACGCAACTCGTCCATATCAATAATGCTATTGAGAATGCGAACATCCCCCAAGTGCGTTGCAGAATCAGCCAAGTCACGACCAACAATCCACACATCTGCTGCACTCGGATCTGCTCCTCCCAAATCATAGTGCTCCACTTGGACATCTGAAACGCCCAATTCCTTCAAAATAGATTCAATGTTCATTTGCACCATGAAACTTGAACCCAAACCTGAACCACATGCAGTACCAATTCTTAGCATGTTGTATCCTCCTTTAATAAATCTTTAATAGCGTCGAAATCTGTCGATTCGACAAGTTGTTGCAATTTTTCTGGCTCTCTCAAAATCGCCGTCAAATGAGAAAGAGCTTTAAGGTGTGTTTGATTGTCCACTGCGGCAATACAGATAATCAAACGAATTTCATGGCTAGAATCATCCAATAGATAAACTGGTTCTTCTAGCTTGAGCATAGACATCCCAACTCGATGAACACCGTCTTCTGGGCGAGCATGTGGGATCGCAACCCCCTTTCCTAAGTCAATAAAAGGACCGAACTCTAAGACCTTATTTACCATGGCACCAATGTAGGATTCTTCAATGGCTCCATCTTGTAATAAGGGTTTCGCTGCGCAGGCAATCGCTTCCTGCCAAGACATTTTCTCTCTACTATACTGATAGGTTTCTTTTGTGATAAGTTCCTCTAACATGGGACTTCTTTCCTTTCTCTCATAGGATTTTTCATTTAAAAATTGGACTAATTCATATTTCAAAGCCTGTTCACGATGAACTGTCGCATACTTTCCAATCAAAGTCATTAGTTGTTCGATTTCAATGGGAAAATAGCCAGCATTGGCAAATTCTTGACTGACCAAGTGGAACAACTCTCTCTTCTGACTCAGGTTCATGAGAGGAGGAACCAAGAAAAATGGCATTTTCGTCTCAAGTTTGACTGTCGAGAAAATCATGTCGTAGTCGCTCTGCTGAATTTGTTGAAAACCTGCAACCGAATGCGCATCTGCAAAGGATATATTTGGAAAGAGTTGCTTCAGATTTTCTTTGACAATCAGCGATGAACTAACACCATTGGGACAGACGACTAGAGCGCGATAGCGGAAACTTCTTTCTTGAGCAGCTTCGATATATCCCCCAAAGTGAATGACAAAGTAGGAAACTTCACTATCTGGAACTGTAAATCCCAATACTTTTTCCAAAGGAGACAAGGCTTTTTTGACGATTTCAAAGAGATCCTTGTGCTCTTCTTTTATCACTTCCGTGTAAGTATTGATGGTGAAGGTTCGTGCAGTCAAGCGATAGTAGGCTGGAATTAGGTGTTTCTGCAAGCCTTCTATCAACTCTTGGCGACGTTCAAAACTAATGAGCGACAGACGCTCCATTTCTTCCACAATCGATAAAGTTAAGTCTGAAAAAAATTGATCTCCTCTAAGAACTTGACCTTCCAAGCATCCTTGTAAGCGATGAGCTAAATACTGAGTCCAGTTGGCTGTCAACTTCGGTAATCCCTCGCTACTTTGTTCCAAATGCTTCCAAAGCTGAGAAACAACATCTTGAATAGGCTGAGGTACGAGTGCTTGTTGCCATTCTATTTCTTCTTCGACCCTCTTCCTTCGAATCGCCAAAAATTGGAGAAAATAGAGAAATTCATCTAGCCGGTCTTCCAAAGGCGAAAGCTGATAAAACTGACACAACTGCAAACTCCGTTGCTTGATACACTCCCGTTTCGCAACCTCATCCCAGGCACGAAGGATATAATCCAAAGCCCAAATACCAACTGGTGACTTCAGACAATCACTGATGGCATAAAAAGCTAGACGATGTTTATCCTCTTCTCGCCCCACCAAGTGATAGCCATGAGAACGCGTATAGTGAAAGGCAACATCAAACTGGTGGCAGAGTTCACGAACATTTTTTATGTCCGTCAAGGTTGTATTTTTGCTAACATTCAGTAAATCTTGGTAATGAATATTTGAAATAAAATCTTTACGGATAAAGGTATAAAGATAAATCAGAACTCTTCGCTCTTCCTGAAAAAGATAAACCTCTCGGCTTCGAAGCAAGTCAAAAATGGTACTTTGATTATCTCTCAAGCTCTCTGGCACACGATACACACCTGCTTGAAAATCAATCTCTGCAAACCCATTATCTACTAGCAAATCATTCACTTGCTGCATACTAGATAGCAGACCTTCTTTTTCCACTCCTGTCTGAACGCTCAGTTCATAGAGGCTGATTTCTTGATTTCCAAATAATTCCATCAAGATGGCGATAGCACGATGATCAATCATTTCCTTCTCCTTGTCTAAATTGTAACCCTTTTCATTTTTCTTTTCTAGTCCATTTGAGCCCAATCTCTTATCAGAGTGTCCCCTTCCCAATTGTGCTCAGACAAACAGGGAAGATAAGGTCCTTCTAAAAACAAAAAAAGAGGGAGCGGTTTCCCATCCCTCTACTTATTTCCCAAAAATTCTTGCAAAGAAGCCCTTTTTCGTTTGTTCTTCTTCTACTTGCGCCTTAGCTTGATCCAGTTCCAACTTCAAGGTTTCCTTATCAGCCATGGCTTTCAAGGTCAACTGTTGTTGTTGGTCCAACTGTTTGTCTTTTTCAGAAATCTGAACATCCTTGACACGCAACTGCTCATCTTTTTCAGCAAGCTGCTTATCTTTCGCCTTCAATTGATCGTAAAGACGAATAATTTCCGCATTTTTTTCATCAACCAGAATTTCCATCAACTCGCGCTGTTTGACTTCTTCGCTGATTGGCTCATCTTCGAAAATAGTTGTCTTATAGATTTCTTCCAACTTGATCAAACCAGCACGATTGACAACCGTCACACCCTTGTCATTTTTTTCAACAAATTCTTCGGGCAACGATTTGACACGATTATTCATCGCTTGTCGGCTGACCCCTAAAATTTCAGCTAATTCGCTGACCGTTTTTTCAATTCCCATAATTTCCTCAATCGCTTGATATTTCTAGATTCTATCATTAAAATCTTACCACAACCCCTATTAACTGTCAAATATAGGGGGATTTGAGACGCTTTCTCATGCCTTTTATGGTAAAATAAGCCCATGAATACATTTGATACAATCATTATTGGAGCAGGACCTGCTGGTATGATGGCAGCCATTGCTTCCAAATTTTACGGAAAAAATACTCTCTTAATTGAAAAAAATAAACGTCTCGGTAAAAAATTAGCCGGTACAGGTGGAGGCCGCTGCAATGTAACCAACAACGGTAGCCTCGAAGACCTACTGGCTGGTATTCCTGGAAATGGTCGTTTTCTATACAGTGTTTTCTCACAGTTTGATAACCATGATATTATGAACTTCTTTGAAGAAAATGGTGTCAAACTAAAAGTTGAAGACCACGGTCGTGTTTTCCCAACCACCGATCGCTCCCAGACCATTATCAAGGCGCTCGAAATGAAAATGCTAGACTTGGGTGTGGATATTCGGACAGGAACCGAGGTCCTGTCTGTCAAGAAAAGCGACGACCTCTTCCAAGTCAAAGTAGCAGACCAGGTCTTTACTGCTCCACAAGTCATCGTAACGACTGGCGGTAAGTCCTATCCTTCAACGGGTTCTACAGGATTTGGTCACGACATCGCACGGCATTTCAAACTCAAAGTGACCGATATTGAAGCTGCTGAAAGTCCGATTTTAACGGATTTTCCACATAAAAAGTTACAGGGGATTTCGCTTGATGACGTGGCTCTGACCCACGGCAAACACCAGATTACCCATGATTTGCTCTTTACACATTTTGGACTATCTGGCCCTGCAGCCTTACGCCTTTCTAGTTTTGTCAAGGGTGGCGAAACAGCTTATCTAGAGGTTATTCCCAACATTTCTGCCGAGGATTTAGCCCAACATTTCCAAAAAAATCGCGAAAAATCTGTCAAAAATACCCTCAAGGAAATTATGCCTGAGCGATTAGCCGAATTTTTCGCTGAAAATTATGATGTTAAGATAAAACAGCTAAACCACAAACAATTAGACGAGCTCCTATCAAGAGTCAAATCCCTGCCTATCAAGATTACAGGCAAGATGTCTCTGGCCAAGTCCTTCGTCACCAAGGGCGGTGTTGACCTATCCGAAATCAATCCAAAAACACTGGAAAGTAAGACCATTCCCGGCCTACATTTTGCAGGAGAGGTGCTGGATATCAACGCCCATACAGGGGGCTTCAATATTACCTACTGCCTCTGCACGGGCTGGGTAGCAGGCAGTTTACATTATTAAGGAGACAGCTAGGCAAGTCAATGAATTCGGACAAGCAATCGGAGAAGCACTCCTCGACTTTAATGCAGGGCAATCCCCTCAAGTAGACAGACTAGCTTTCTGACCAGAATTTTGATGCCAAGGGTCAACAAAAAAATTCCTTATTCACAGTTTAAATCAGGCTGAAAGCGCTTGATTTTTCTTATTTTTCATTGTATGATAGTATTAAAACAAAAGGAGACTTCTATGAAACTCATTATCTCATCTATTTCTAAGCTATTTGATCAAAAAATTATCTTTCAAGAGGCTTCTTTCAGCTTTGAAAAAGGGAAAATTTATGGACTTTTGGGACGAAACGGAGCTGGCAAAACCACCCTTTTCAACTGTATTGCCAAGAATCTACCCTTAGATGGAGGACAAATTTCCCTGCAAATGGACGATCACTCCTCCTTGCTAGACTATGACAATACCGACATCGCTCTCAGCCAAGCTACACCACAACTCCCTGCCTTTATGACTGCTTATGAGTTTATCCGCTTTTTCATGGATATTCACAAGGATAAGTTAAAAGACCAGCGTCGACCAGAAGACTGGCTTTTATTGGCTGGCATCGCACCCGAAGACCAACACCGCCTGCTCAAGGATTTTTCTCACGGCATGCAAAATAAGGTCCAGATGATCACTTCTTTGATTGCCCAACCAGCAGTCCTTCTTTTAGACGAACCTCTCACTTCTTTTGACCCTGTCGCTGCTCACGAATTCAAGGAGCTGATTCGTGCCGCAAAAAAAGATTCGATTATTATCTTTTCAACCCATGTTTTACAACTAGCTCAGGATCTCTGCGACGAGATTGTCCTTCTGCACCACCAAGTCTTACAGGAAATTCCAGCAGACCGTTTGCACGACGCAGATTTTGAGCAAGAAATTGTGGATATCTTGTCAGATAAACAAACAGGAGAAAGCCTATGAATCAACTCCTTAAACTAAACTGGCTACGGCAAAAATACGATGCCTATAAAGCCCTGAATGGCTTTTTCTACTTTCTCAGAAAAATCCCTCTCATCGGTAAAAGAAGCCCTACCAGCATTTACAAAACAGAAGGGTTGAAAACCGGACTCCACATCCTTTTTTCTATCCTGTCCATACCAGGTCGTTTTCTAGCTAAATGCTTCTGGCTTGCTCTCAATCTGGGAATTGGAGTATTCTGGACGAATATCCTTTCTGGAAATGATAAACTGCTGACCTTTCATTCCACTTCTTGGTTACTTGGTTTTCTGATTTGGTGGTTGGTTATCGGACTTTCCTTCCAGTTGGGTAGCTCATTCTCCAGCGGCATTCCACAAGCAGATCGCGAATTTATGGATAATTTCCGACTGCTTCGGCGCTCCGTACTCCTGCAAAAAATCTGGCTACAGCCTATCCTAACAAGTCTCTTTTATCTACCTGCCCTCATTGTTTTTAGCCTTCTAGCTAACAACTGGTGGTTCCTCTTAGTTGGTTTGCTCACTCCGATTACAAGCAGCTTGTTGGGGCATTCTTTAAGTAGATGCGTATTTCACTATCAGATTTCACCAAAAAATCAAACTCATCTCTGGTGGGCAATATGCCTAGCGGGCTATATCCTAGCCATTCCTACCATCCTATTTCAAGCCCATCTTACTAATCTTTTTCCACTTCTCATTTTCTTGCTACAAGTCATTTTCATTCCTATTTGTAGCCTTTATCTACGAACTTTCCCAGAACTAGATGCCTTCTTAGTCAGTCACATGGAAAATTCTCTGGCATCCGATTTACAGGTCGCACAAATCAAGGCGGGCAATCAATATACCCGCCAAGGGCTGCAGATGAAGGAAAAACTGACGCTAGACAGCAAACTAGACCTGTCCCATCTTTCTGGTATGGCTTATCTCAATGCTCTGCTCTTCCAACGCTACCGTAGCATTCTTTGGAAGCAACTGCGGACACGTTTAATTTGTATCAGTCTAGTTGGGATGGCAGGAGTCGGCTATAGTCTCTATAGCAAAAACTTCATGCCTGAAAGCCTACTCATCGAGTTCATGCCTCTCTTCTTTATGGTGATGTATGCCTGTTCCATGGGACGTCCCATTGCCCAAATGGTCTTTGTCAATTGCGATATTGCCATGCTGCATTACCCATTTTACAGAGAAGGAAAAACCATCTTAGCTGGTTTTCGTTACCGCTTTTTCAAGGCTATTCAGTACAATGGAATCTCCGCTCTCAGCATGTTCCTCTTTTGTCTCGCCGCAGGAGGTTTCCAATATAAATTGGCAACCACGGCTCCTCTAGCCTTACTCCTTACCAGTTTGACAGCCCTCTTTTCCTTCCACGACCTCTTTATCTACTATATTCTTCAACCTTTTACAAAAGATATGGAAGTGACCAATCCCCTCTATAAATTCCTGAGCGGTGCTCTCTACTGGGTTGCCTACCTCAATACACGAATTCACATCGCAAATAGCCTCTATATCCTTGGGATTTCCATGGTACTTCTGCTTTATGTGGGGATTGGTTATATCATTCTCCTCAAAAAAGCATCGAAAACATTTCGCATGAAACAATAAAAGAAGCTGAACACTCTCAGCTTCTTGTTCACGATTAAACTACAATTCGTAAAACTGCAATAATGACAATCCCTACCACAACTGTCCAAAGAAGATTTTTGTAACGATAAGCTATCCAAAAGGTCGGAATACTGGCCACAATCTCTAACCATAAAAAGGTTGGAAACATTGTTGCTTTTTCCTTAGAAACTAGACTAGACAGAGTTAGGGCAAAGATAATTGTAATCGGCAGATACTTGAGCAAGCGCTCCACAATTTTAGGAAGACTGCTATACTTGACCAAAATAAAAGGAAAGACACGAGGTACCCAAGTCACCAAAAAGGCCAGACCGATTGCCCATAAAAGATAACTAGTTTCCATCTAAAACCACCCCCACTGCACAACCACATAGAGTGGCAATCAAGACTGCAGCTGCCTGCGATACCATTAACAGCGCTGCAAAGAAAGATACGGTCACTGCCAACAAGATGATCAGCAATTTCTTGACCGACTCCGACACCGCCATCGCTTCCCATTGTCCGATAAAAATCCCAATAAACATCCCAACCAAGGCATAGTCCAAACCAAAACTACTTGGATTAGGGATCATAGCTCCCAGCAAAGCACCCGTAACCGTAGCAAGAATCCAAGAAAGATAAGAAAAAACGTTATTTCCATGCATCCAGTTGGTTGCAATATGGTCATTATGGACCGCTTCGCCCATGAGAACGCCGTAAGATTCATCCGTAATCAGCGTTCCAATCAGCATTCCTTCCCACAGCGGAGCTTTTTTGAAAAAAGTTGTCGCATGCAAACTCATGAGCATGTTGCGCAAATTGATTAGAAAGACTGTCATAGCAATAGCCAGAAGCGAATCCCCTGTCAATAAGAGGGATACAAGAGCAAACTGCGCCGAACCTGCATAGACAAAAATACTAGAAAGGGCGACCTCCCACCAAGACCAGCCACTACCAGCTGCCACAATCCCAAAAGCCAGACCAATCGAAACATAGCCTAGTCCTACTGGAATAGCATCCTGCATTCCTTGAACAAATGATTTCTTCACAAAGTCTCCTCCAATCATGTACTTTATAGTATAGGTTAGATTGTAGACTTCGTCAAGGTATTTTCAGAAAATTCTCAAAAAAGAAAAAGAGGCTGAAAACCTCTTCTAATCTATTGTCTCAAAAGCTAGACTTGGCTTGGCATTGAGCGACAAATCTGCAACATTTCCCTTGTCAAACTCAACCGCTGCAGCTAAAGCAATCATCCCTGCATTGTCCCCACAAAGACGAAGTGGCGGAATGACCACATCCATATCTGCCAGTTCTTCTGCCAAACGCTCACGTAGTCCTTGATTGGCTGCGACACCTCCCGCCACAATCAGCTGGTTAACAGGATATTTTTCCAGTGCTTTTTTAGTTTTAGCCAATAAAATATCCATGACCGCTGCTTGGAAAGAAGCACACAAATCCTCAATCACCAACTCCTCGCCTTTTTGCTCCGCATTGTGGTGCAAATTGATAAAGGCTGATTTGAGACCAGAGAAGGAAAATTCTAAGTGGTCTTCCTTGATCATAGCACGCGGGAAATTGTAAACATCTTGTCCTTGATGCGCTAGCTGATCAATCTTTCGTCCTGCTGGATAGGTCAAGCCCATAACACGTCCAACCTTGTCGTAGGCCTCACCAACTGCATCATCACGGGTTTCTCCAACAATCTCGTAGTGACCAGGTTCACTCACATAAACCAATTCCGTATGCCCACCAGACACCAAAAGTGCCATGAGCGGATACTGCAATTCTTTGACCTCACGCGCCGCCATCAGATGTCCTGCCATATGGTTAACGGGAATAAGAGGCAAGCCATGCGCCCAAGCAAAAGCTTTAGCGGCCGCCATACCCACCAAAAGAGCACCAACTAAACCTGGACCATAAGTGACAGCTACAGCATCTAAATCCTCTGCCACAAGACCCGCTTCCTGAAAGGCATCTTCTATACAGGTCGTAATAACCTCGACATGGTGACGACTCGCCACTTCTGGCACCACCCCACCAAAACGCTTGTGACTTTCTACCTGACTAGCAATAATATTGGTCAAAAGTTCTGTTTCATTCTTCAAAATAGCCACACTGGTCTCGTCACACGACGACTCAATGGCTAAAATATATCTATCTATCATTTCTTCTCTCCATGATGACCGCATTTTCTAGCGGTTCATGATAATAATTCTTGCGCAAACCAATCTGCTCAAAACCGTATTTCTCATACAAGGCCCGTGCTGGTAGATTGTTTTCTCTTACTTCAAGAAAAATGGGCCCTGGTCTGTCCTCTAAGTTGTCCAAGAGTTTACCAGCAAGTCCTTGTCCCTGATAGTTTTTTTTCACAGCAATATTGGTTATTTCCAACTCACCAGCTAGGTCTTGAATGGCTAAAAATCCAACTATTTCTTCAGCAACCTCCACAAAGTAATAGCCGGTCTGAGGCTGGTCCATATCCGCAGCAATCTGTTCTTTTGTCCAAGGCGATGTCGGATAAACATCTGATAAAACCTCAAAAACAGCCTCTACTAGTACTTGTTCTGCCATATCACACTCGCTTGATGTAGTCCGCCACATTGGTCTCAGCGTTGGTCTTCAGCCAGTTTTCCTCAGCTTCCACCCGTTTTAGGTACTGGGGCACAAAAGCATCCACATGTACAGCTGGTAAGTTCTGTCCCAAAAGACCAATCCACTGTGCTGATGGCAGGCTTGGAATGATTTGTGCCTGAGGAAGAGCTTCTTGAATTTGACTACGAAAGGCTTCTACTTCACCTACAAAGGCCAGATTTTCCTGACCTTGTAGTTGCTCCAGAACCTCTGCAAAGCTAGCATGACGGTCTGGCTCCACAGCTCTGCCATTTTCATAAAAACCAACATAAACATTGTTACGGCGCGCATCCATGAGGGGTACCGCCAAGCCGTCGAAACCTACTTGGGTCAAGGCGTATAAACTAGATACACCGACCAAATCAATCTTAAGGGCATAAGCCAGCGTCTTAGCTGTCGCCACTGCCACGCGCAAACCAGTATAGGATCCCGGACCTTCAGAAACAACAATACGTTCCAAATCTTTTGGTGTCCATCCTACCTGCTCCATCAGAAAATCAATGGTGGGCATAAGACTAATACTGTGATTTTTCTTAATATTGACCGTCGTTTCGGCCAGCAATTTTTTTCCCTCCAAAATGGCAACCGAAAGAGCGTTACCGGAGGTGTCAAAGGCTAATAATTTCATGATGCTTCACTTTCTTTTCACTTACACCCTATTGTAAGCTATCTGAGACTTTTTTTCAAATCATGAACTTTTCCTCATCTGAAAACGTTCGTGAAAATACTTTAATTTTACATTTTCCCTGCCAATTCTTTTTACATGTCCCTCATTTATGATATAATAAACATAATTGCTACGTTCAAAAAATATTACCATTACTCGAAAAATTACATACACATTCACCAGCTAGCCTGCCTATCTGGCATTTTTCGGGACAATCGTTGCAACAGAAAGGAAAACTATGATTTATAAAGTATTTTATCAAGAAACTAAAGAACGCTCTCCACGTCGTGAACAAACCTTATCTCTGTACTTGGAAGTTGAAGCCGCTTCTGAATTGGAAGGCCGCATCATCTCCCGCCAATTGGTTGAAGAAAACACAAGCTACAACATCGAATTTATCGAATTGCTCTCTGAAAACCATCTCGAGTACGAAAAAACTCACGCAGATTTCAAACTTACGGAGTTCTAATCCATGTCATCTATCAATCTAAAACCTCAAGAAGTTGGCGTTTACGCCATCGGTGGTTTGGGAGAAATCGGGAAGAACACCTACGGTATCGAATACCAGGACGAGATTATCATCGTCGATGCTGGTATCAAGTTCCCTGAAGATGATCTGCTCGGGATTGACTATGTTATCCCAGACTACTCTTACATCGTTGAAAATATTGACCGTGTCAAAGGTCTTGTCATCACCCACGGTCACGAAGACCATATCGGGGGCATTCCTTTCCTCCTCAAACAAGCTAATATTCCAATTTATGCTGGACCACTTGCTCTAGCCCTCATTCGCGGAAAATTGGAAGAACACGGACTCTTGCGCGATGCAAGCCTACACGAAATTAACCAGAATACTATTCTAACCTTCAAAAATCTGAAAGTCAGCTTCTTCCGCACAACTCACTCTATTCCAGAACCCCTGGGCATTGTCATCGACACACCTCAAGGTAAAATCGTTTGTACCGGAGACTTTAAGTTTGACTTTACACCAGTTGGTGAACCCGCTGATTTGCACCGTATGGCTGCACTTGGGGAAGAAGGCGTTCTCTGCCTCCTATCAGACTCAACCAACGCAGAAATCCCAACCTTCACCAATTCAGAAAAAATTGTCGGCCAGTCTATCATGAAAATTATCGAAGGCATTCATGGACGTATTATTTTCGCCTCCTTTGCCTCTAATATTTTCCGTCTCCAACAAGCTGTTGAGGCGGCTGTCCGAACTGGTCGCAAGATTGCCGTTTTCGGACGTTCCATGGAAAAAGCTATTGTCAACGGTATCGAGCTTGGCTACATCAAAGCACCCGAAGGAACCTTTATCGAAGCCAATGAAATCAAGGAATATCCTGCCGGTGAAATCTTGATTCTCTGTACAGGTAGCCAGGGCGAGCCAATGGCTGCTCTATCACGCATTGCTCACGGAACCCATCGCCAAGTACAATTGCAACCAGGCGACACGGTTATCTTCTCATCAAGCCCAATCCCTGGAAATACGACAGGCGTTAACAAACTCATCAATATCTTGATTGAAGCTGGTGTTGAAGTCATCCACGGCAAGGTCAACAATATCCACACATCTGGACACGGTGGCCAACAAGAGCAAAAACTCATGCTCCGCTTAATTAAACCCAAATATTTCATGCCTGTCCACGGTGAATACCGTATGCAGAAGATTCATGCCGGCTTGGCTGTTGATACTGGTGTTCCAAAAGAAAATATCTTTATCATGGAAAACGGTGATGTCCTCGCCTTGACAAAAGATTCAGCCCGTATTTCTGGACATTTCAACGCACAAGATATCTATGTGGATGGCAATCGTATCGGAGAAATCGGTGCAGCAGTCCTCAAAGACCGTCGCGACCTGTCCGAAGACGGTGTCGTACTCGCTGTCGCAACTGTTGATTTCAAAACACAAATGATTTTAGCAGGTCCCGATATTCTTAGCCGTGGTTTCATCTATATGCGCGAGTCTGGAGATCTCATTCGTGAAAGCCAACGCATTCTCTTCAACGCTATCCGTATCGCCTTGAAGAATAAAGAAGCCAATATCCAAACCGTCAATGGCGCTGTCGTCAACGCACTTCGACCATTCTTATACGAAAAAACTGAACGTGAACCAATCATTATCCCAATGATTCTCACACCAGATGAAGATTAACAAAAGCTAGCCCACAAGCTAGCTTTTGTTCTACTCTCAATCAAGTTTACCAACAACTTTACTAAAAAAAGTATCCATTAAGTTGATCAAATTTCTTCCAGCAGTCCCAACATACACACCGTCAGATGCTAGATGCTCCACAGCACATCCTTTCCCCCAAAAAAAGAAACATTCCTAAAGAAAATTCTATTTCATATCCCGTCTCCTATAGCAATACCTAAGAGCTGTGTAAAACATTAAGATAAAAACAATAATGATTGTTAATGCCTGTGGAAAAAATCGATAAAAAGGGGCTGTTATCCACAGATTGTGTAAGAATTTCCCACAAGTAAGGTATTCATCACGTGAAAGCTCCCTTTTACTACCCTTGCACCTATTCTACTATGATGACAGAGAAATATAAAAAAGACTGAACTTGATATCCAGCCTCTCTTGCCTTATTTAGTATTAGGTGGGTAAATGTAAGAAACTACTGCGCTACTTGACTCTGTACTTGGGTCAAAAACGCCACGATAGTTGCCAATTGCCGGATTTCCAGCATAGTTAGCTTCCTCCACTTGAATCATGCCATCGGCCGCAACTTCTGTGACTACTGCCACATGACCGTAAGCTCCATCTGACCAGACCATAACAGCACCAAGTTTTGGAGTCTCTCCAACTTTGAAACCAGCTGCAGCTGCGCTGACTGCCCAATCATTGGCATTCCCCCAGTTATTGCCTACCCAAGGTGCCAATTCTTTGGCGCCCCAGGTGCATTGACCAACAGCATAGGTATTTGGAGTTAGCTCTACGACCATTTTTTCTTCTTTCATGGTCTTGCTTTTTGCCACCACTTTAGCGGATATGCTTGATGATGTCTTCGCCACATTTACCACTAAATTTTTTGTCATATCTGCTGGTTTTGTTGCTGCTTGCGCTTCTGGAATCCACATAAATAGTGCCAACAGAGTTGCCAAACCTAACAGAAATTGATATTTCTTTTGTAACACAAATGTACCTCTCATTTCAACAGACTATAGAATACCGTCTTTTTATGACAGACAAGTAAGAGAATTATTACAAATGTTACAATTAGCTTATGATTTAAAGACTCAAACTTCCATGCAAAAAACCTCGGTCTCCCGAGGTTGGCTGTTTAATAGACATCCAAGTAGTTATCGATTTCCCATTGAGAAACAAAGGTTGCATAGCTTGCCCACTCAATACGTTTAGCTTCGATAAAGTTTGTGTAAATGTGATTTCCAAGCGCATCTTTGACCACTTCATCTTCTTGAAGAGCCTTAAGAGCATTGTGAAGAGTAGATGGCAAATCAATAATTCCTGCTTCTTTGCGCTCTTCCGCTGACATTGCATAGATATTGGTTTCTACTGGTGCTGGTGCTTCAATTTTATTTTCAATACCATCAAGACCAGCTTCCAAGAGAACGGCCAAGGCCAAATAAGGATTTGCCATTGGATCTACCGAACGCAATTCCAAACGAGTCCCCATTCCACGAGAAGCAGGTACGCGAATCAATGGAGAACGGTTGCGACTAGCCCAAGCAATATAAACAGGTGCTTCATAACCTGGTACCAAACGCTTGTAAGAGTTAACAGTCGGGTTGATGATAGCTGTATAATTGTAAGCATGCTTCATGAGACCACCAAGGAAGTAGTAGGCATCTTGAGATAACTGCATACCTCGTGGATCTTGAGGATCAAAGAAGGCATTTTCACCCTTATCATTGAAAAGAGACATATTGCAGTGCATACCGCTACCTGCAATTCCGTACTTAGGCTTAGCCATAAAGGTTGCGTAGAGTCCGTGTTTACGGGCAATTGTTTTGACAACTAATTTGAAGATTTGGATATTATCACAAGCCTTCAAGACATCGGCGTATTTAAAGTCAATTTCATGCTGACCAACAGCCACTTCATGGTGACTCGCCTCTACTTCAAAGCCCATTTGAGTCAAGACATTTACGATTTCACGGCGAGTATTATCGGCCAAGTCCGTTGGCGCCAAATCAAAGTAGCCACCCTTATCATTTACTTCAAGTGTTGGGTTCCCATTTTCATCCAACTTAAAGAGGAAAAATTCTGGTTCTGGACCTAAGTTGAAAGATTTATACCCAACTTTCTCCATATGACGAAGAGCTTTTTTCAGATTTCCACGAGGATCCCCTGCAAATGGTTCGCCTTCAGCAGTATAAATATCACAGATCAAGCCAGCGACAGCACCATTTTCATCGCCCCAAGGGAAAACTGTCCAAGTATCCAAGTCTGGATAGAGATACATGTCAGATTCGTTGATACGTACAAACCCTTCAATAGAAGAACCGTCAAACATAGCTTTATTAGACAAAACTTTTTCCAACTGCTCTTCTGTAGCAGGAATTTCAACGTTTTTCATGATACCCAAGATGTCTGAGAACATCAAACGCAAAAAAGTAACATTTTTTTCTTTGACTTCGCGACGAATGTCAGCAGCTGTAATCGGCATTTCTTTCTCCTTTGTCATTGCCATTTCTTAAAAACGAAACGAGTTAAAACCACTAGGCGAGGTCGTAAAGCCACCCACCTTTGTCAGCTCATCGTGTAAGATTTGACGCACCTGGCTGTCAGACAAGGTCTGCTTACGAGCCAACTCTTTAGCCTCGTATTCTCGCTTAATAGCTGCAATATTATAGCCATCCGCGATGTAGTCCTTGATTTCCAACAATCGATCCATGTCATTCAACGAATACATGCGACGATTGCCTTCATTTCGATCAGGTTGAATCAATCCCTGCTCTTCATAATAACGAATTTGACGCGCTGTTAAGTCTGTCAATTTCATAACTGAGCCGATAGGAAAGACCGATAATGAACGTCGTAATTCTTTTTCTCTCACGAGAGCTCCTTTCTGAATACCATTATATTGGATTATTTTACTGTCGTCAAGGTTTTATGTTAGAACTTCTAACATCATCCGGATTTTAGTCGCTTTCTTAAACGATCAATATCTGAATTGACCAAAATCGCTACAAAAACGCCGATAAAGGTTTCAAAAACCCTACTAATTGCATAGAACACAGAGTGCCCTGCCGGAATTGAAAGGGCAATAATCAGCATAGTCGCTACACCACTGATAATTCCTGCTTTATTGTTCATGGCGACATTGGTCATAATAGTCAACATAGTAAAAATAGGAATGAAAATCAAGGTTACCCAATACTGTCCAGGAAACCAATCCTGTAAAAGAAAATACAAGAGCGCATAAAATCCACCAATCGAGTTACTCAAGACCCGCGATGAACCAAAATGAATACTCTTATCAAAATCTTCTCGCAGGCTAAATACAGCAGACAAGGCCGCAATCTGTAAGCCGTCCACCTTCAAGACACCAAAAACAAGGGCAAGCAAAAAAACTGCCAGTCCTGTCTTAAATGTACGCATGCCCAACTTAAAATTTTGGGGGTCAAAACGATATTTTCTTAACATATGCCTATTGTAACATAAAATCAACATCTCTTCGGCATTTTTCTCAAAAGATAAGCCAAGTAAATCATTTGTCCAAAATAAAAAATAACAATCGCTAGCGATGCAGACCAACGTAAGTATTGATTAATATAAATAAGACTACCAGCTCCATTGGCGTCTAGTTTTTCCCCAGACTAACGATACCTTCTCCAATCATAAAAGCAAGGACTTAACATAGCAAGATTCAACAGGGCACCTATAAGAGTCATTCTATCTCTCTTCCATAAATTTACTGATAAAGAACGGAAGAAAAATGAAACCAAATGAAAAGATTACAAGCAGTATCATCAGAGTTTGCAGATAATACCTCCACATAACAGCTAACGAAAAACAAAAAGTCACAATCATTACAATATGAATAGACTTTTAAAAGGGCAAAAGTTTTTCCACTGCAAATCTGACAGCTGGAAGATACAAAATCAGATATATACCAGCAAATATTCCTACATGATAGTTACCCCAACGCCCAATTTCTTTTATAATATCTATAAATATTGCCATATCTTTCTAGCACGTGACGCTTCGCAGCAGTGCTACTCGATGCACAGAAAAAACACCTTGCGGTGCTTTTTCTAGCCTTCTATAAAGACGCAGTAGCTGATTGATGGTTCATTTCGCTTCGCTCATGACCAATCTAATCAGCCTTGCGGGGGGTGCGTCAACGAAATCAAAGATTTCTGACTCACCGCCTATTTTTCAGTAAGTGCTGCAAGACCAGGTAATACTTTACCCTCTAGCAATTCCATTGATGCTCCACCACCTGTAGAAATCCATGAGAATTTCTCAGCGCGGCCAAGGTTGATTGCTGCTGCTGCTGAGTCACCACCACCGATGATGGATTTAACGTCTGGTTGTTTCACGATAGCGTCCATTACACCGATTGTACCAGCTTGGAAGTCAGGGTTTTCAAATACACCCATTGGTCCGTTCCATACAACTGTTTTAGCGCCTGTAAGAGCTTCGTCAAATTTAGCGATTGATTTAGGACCGATATCCAAACCAAGGAAACCTGGGTCAACTGCTTCACCTTCAGTATCTTTAACTTCCGTGTAGTCAGCAAATGCGTTAGCTTCTTTAGAGTCAACTGGCAAGATCAATTTACCGTTAGCTTTTTCAAGAAGTGATTTAGCAACTTCAAGTTTGTCTTCTTCAACCAATGAGTTACCGATTTCGATACCTTGAGCTTTGAAGAATGTGTAAGTCATACCACCACCGATAAGAACTTTATCAGCTTTTTCAAGAAGGTTTTCGATAACACCGATTTTATCTGAAACTTTTGAACCACCAAGAATTGCTACGAATGGACGTTCTGGAGTTTCAACAGCTTCTTGGATGTAAGCAATTTCGTTTTCCAAAAGGAAACCAGCAAC
The DNA here is from genome assembly GCF_043656315.1 of Streptococcus hepaticus. Lineage (NCBI taxonomy): Bacteria > Bacillati > Bacillota > Bacilli > Lactobacillales > Streptococcaceae > Streptococcus > Streptococcus hepaticus. The sequence goes on along the minus strand of NZ_JBINIY010000003.1, from coordinate 47,889 downwards.
CGCTTTTTCAACGTTTGCAGAGATACCAACGTTTGAAGCGTGAGCACGGTGAGCTGTACCGAATGCATCGTTTACGAAGATACCATCACCAAGTGAAGCCCAGTATTTACCAAGTTCTTCATCATTTTTAGATTCTTTTTTGCCGTCAACATCTTCAAAACGAGTGTTTTCAACCAAAAGAACTTGTCCATCTTCAAGGGCGTCGATAGCAGCTTCCAATTCAGCACCACGAGTAACACCTGGGAAAACAACTTCTTGACCCAATTTAGCTGACAAGTCAGCAGCAACTGGTGCCAAAGATTTACCAGCTTTATCAGCTTCTTCTTTCACACGTCCAAGGTGAGAGAAAAGGATAGCACGTCCACCTTGTTCAACAATGTATTTAATTGTTGGAAGGGCAGCTGAGATACGGTTGTCGTTAGTGATAACGCCATCTTTCAAAGGTACGTTGAAGTCCACACGAACGAGAACTTTTTTACCTTTCAAATCAACGTCTTTAACAGTCAATTTAGCCATTAGAAAAGACTCCTTATTATTTTTATACTCTTCATTATACCATATTTTTGCCTATTCTTCTAAAGAAACCGTTTTTACTTGTGATTTTTGTAACGAAGAAGACGAAGGCCGTTCAAAATAACTAAAATAGTGGAACCTTCATGTCCAACAACTCCCAATGGTAAATTGATTCGTTGGAATAAGTTGCTCACAATCAAACTAGCAATCACAAGTAGAGCAAACACGATATTTTCCATCACAATAAGACGCATTTTTTTAGAAAGACCAATCGCAAATGGCAAGCGAGTCAAGTCCTCAACTAAAACGACATCCGCACTTTCCATGGCAATATCTGTACCAGAAGCTACTGCAAAGCCAACATTGGCCAGTGCTAAGGCAGGAGCATCGTTGATTCCATCCCCTACCATTCCGACAGAACCATACTCCTTTTGAAACTCTGCGATATATTTGGCTTTATCAGTTGGTAAACTATTTGCTACAATTCGATCAATTCCCACTTCTTTAGCAATCGATTGAGCTGTTTTTTCTTGGTCTCCTGTCAGCATAATGGTGACAATTCCGATTTTGTGCAATTCAGTCAGGACTTGCTTACTTTCTTCGCGAACTTGATCTGCCAAGGCATAAATAGCTTGCAGATAGCCATTTGCGCTCACAAATACCAAGGTTTGCCCCCTAGCTTCATGCTCGTCCATAAATTGAACAGCATCCACTGCCATCGCTTCTTCTAAGTTTTCTAAAATAAAATCTTTCTTACCAATTCGCCAAATTTTACCATAAGAAGCCGTTTCAAAACCTTTACCTGTCACATCTGCCATTTGGTCTAATTCAATCACTGCTTGTTCTGGATAGTGATCTAATAAAGCCTGTGCAATTGGATGACTTGTCTTACTTTCAGCAGAAACCACGACAGCTGCAAGTTCCTCAACAATTGCCATCGGAGTTACATACATAGAAGTAACACTTGGTTTTCCAATTGTCAAAGTCCCTGTCTTATCAAAAACAATTGCTTTCAAACCAGCCAAATTATCCGCAGTATCGCCACCTTTTAAAATCATCCCCATACGGGCTGCACGGCTAATAGCAGACAAACTAGCTGGCGTACTAGAAGCCAACAGAGCACACGGAGAAGCTACTGTCAACAAAATCATTCCGCGGTAGAAAGCATCTTGAATCGGCCAGCCCAATACAAAATAGGAAAAGAGAATAAAGCTTGGTACAAGAATTAAAACACCCTTCACATAACCATTTTCTAATTTTTCAATAAAGGTCGTTGTCTTACTATTGCACTCTTGCGCTTCTTCTACCATATTCACAATTTTAGCAAATAGGGTATTGTCGTTTTCAACCAAAACCTGCAATTCAATGGTTTCACCTTGGTTAATCGTTCCACCGATAACCGTTTCACCTTCTTTTTTCTCTGCTGGAAGCGGTTCGCCCGTTACCATGGATTCGTCTAGCAAAGCTTGCCCAGATAGCAAGCTACCATCAATCGGAACAGACTGCCCTTTCAAAACTTGTATCCGATCTCCAACTTTTAAATCTGCCGTAGCAACTACTTGAATCGTGCCGTCTTCTGTTAGCAGACGCGCTTCATCTGGCGTCATTGCCATCAATGACGAAATCGCCTCCGTGCTTTTTGCCATGGCCAAAACTTCCAACGTAGAAGAAAGTGAGAAGATAAAGATTAACAAAGCCCCTTCCAACCAATAGCCAATGATCCCCGCCCCCAAAGCAGCTAGTACCATCAAAATATCAACATTCAAATGCTTTTCAAAGAACAATTCTTCAAAACCTTCTTTGGCAGACTTATACCCCCCCACCAAGAACGCAGCAATAAATAAAACACTCTCTACCGTTGGTTGATGCCAAAATGTACTAACCAACCCCAACACAATCAACAGAGCACAAGACGCTGTGATGATGATACTTTTCTTCGTTTCTGACATCATTTCTCTTACCTTCAAACTAAGTATTTTCTAACAATTTTAAGATAAAACCTAGTCCTTGAAATATTATAAAATCTCTTTTACAATAATAGTATGACAGATTTTTATCGGTAAAAACAGAAACAATTTAGCCGATTTGTCAGTTACTGAACATTTTATTAAAATTGTCTAGAGGAGAATAATGGATAAACGAATCATAAAAACAAAGGAAGCCATTTTTGAAGCTTTTTTTGACTTACTTAATGAAAGCACCTTCCAACAAATTAGCGTAGGGGATATTATTGAGAAGGCTAATATTGGTCGAAGCACCTTCTACAGCCATTTTACAAGCAAAGATGATCTTTTAACGGCTGTTTGTCAGCATCTATTTGATCATGTCTTCGTGACAGCTTCTTATGCTGAACACCGCTTAGATGAAAATAATACTAAAAATTTCGAGGATTCCTTAGCAGATCGGGTTGCGCACCTCTTCTACCACTTTAAACAAAACGATGACAAAGTCCTAACTCTATTTCGCTTAAACGATGATTATTTCCGTCGTAATTTACGCGAACAACTAGCCCAACATCTGTCTCCCGCAGTAAAAGATTACTTTTTCAAAGGAAGCCAATTGCCACCCTTGTTGCTACAGCAGCATATCATCTCCACATTTATCACCTGTCTCAGCTGGTGGCTTCGAGATGCTCCTGAAAAGTCTACCGAGGAAATGAGTCAATTCTTCTTAGAATTAATCTAATATCTCTATCCCATAAAACACAAAACTCACAGATTGCTCTAAAAGCCTGTGAGTTTTTTATCATTCATAAAAAAGAAAAGAACCCAAAGGCTCTTTTCTTTCACTAAATCAGTGAATTATTTAGCGATTTTTGCGAAGTACTCAAGAGTACGAACAAGTTGTGAAGTGTATGACATTTCGTTGTCGTACCATGAAACAACTTTAACCAATTGGTTACCGTCAACTGTTTGAACTTTAGTTTGAGTAGCGTCAAACAATGAACCAAATGAGATACCTACGATATCTGAAGATACGATAGCGTCTTCAGTGTAACCGTATGATTCGTTAGCTGCTGCTTTCATAGCTGCGTTGATTTCTTCAACTGTTACTTCTTTTTCAAGAGTAGCAACCAATTCAGTTACAGAACCTGTTGGAACTGGAACACGTTGGGCAGCACCGTCAAGTTTACCGTTCAATTCTGGGATTACAAGACCGATGGCTTTAGCAGCACCTGTTGAGTTAGGTACAATGTTTGCTGCAGCTGCACGAGCACGACGAAGGTCACCACCACGGTGTGGTCCGTCAAGAACCATTTGGTCACCAGTGTAACCGTGGATTGTAGTCATCAAACCTTGTTTAACACCAAAGTTGTCTTGAAGAGCTTTAGCCATTGGAGCCAAGCAGTTTGTAGTACATGAAGCACCTGAGATAACTGTTTCAGTACCATCAAGAATGTCATGGTTAGTGTTGAATACGATTGTTTTAACATCGTTTCCACCAGGAGCTGTGATAACAACTTTTTTCGCACCGTTAGCGTGGATATGTTGTTCAGCTTTTTCTTTAGATGTGAAGAAACCAGTTGCTTCAAGAACGATTTCTACGCCATCGTTAGCCCAGTCGATGTTTCCTGGTTCGCGTTCAGCAGAAACTTTAACGAATTTACCGTTAACTTCAAAACCACCATCTTTAACTTCAACAGTACCGTCGAAACGACCTTGAGTTGTGTCGTATTTCAACAAGTGTGCAAGCATTGCTGGATCTGTAAGGTCGTTGATGCGAGTAACTTCAACACCTTCAACGTTTTGGATACGACGGAAAGCAAGACGACCGATACGACCGAAACCGTTAATACCAACTTTAACTACCATTTATGATTTCCTCCTTATGAAAATCGCATGTTTTATTTTTAAAAGGCAAGCCTTTTAACCAATTGTGAAAAAATTAACTTGTCAGTTTGTAAACTGATAAATCGCTTTTCAACATTTCTATTATATACTGATTCTTCATAAATTGCAAGACTTTGACTCAAAACATTGAAAAACTTTTCACAATGTTTTCATGCTCTGCAAATAGGATTTTCACATAAGAAAAGGCACCTTGCGGTGCCTAGGGACAAGAATTATTGCCCACCATTTTTCTTGATGATTTCATCTTGTACAGATTTTGGTACATCTTCGTAGTGGTCAAATACCATCATGAAAGTACCGCGACCTTGAGTTGCTGAACGAAGAACTGTTGCGTAACCGAACATTTCAGCAAGTGGTACGTAAGCACGTACGATTTGAGTGTTACCACGAGCTTCCATACCGTCAACACGACCACGACGAGCAGTCACGTGACCCATAACGTCACCAAGGTTGTCTTCTGGAGCTGTGATTGTCACCAACATCATCGGCTCAAGGATAGCTGGTTGTGCTGATTTAGCTGCTTCTTTAAGGGCAAGAGATGCTGCCACTTTGAAGGCTGTTTCAGATGAATCGACATCGTGGTATGAACCATCGTAAAGTTTAGCTTTAACGTCAACGATTGGGTAACCAGCAAGGACACCGTTAGCCATTGATTCTACCAAACCTTTTTCAACCGCTGGGATGAATTCACGTGGAACCACACCACCGACGATTGCGTTTTCGAATTCGAAACCTTTACCTTCTTCATTTGGAGTAAATTCGATCCAAACGTCACCGAATTGACCTTTACCACCAGATTGGCGTTTGAAGAAACCACGAGCCTGAGTTGAAGCACGGAATGTTTCACGGTATGATACTTGAGGAGCACCTACGTTCGCTTCAACCTTGAATTCACGACGCATACGGTCAACAAGGACATCCAAGTGCAACTCACCCATACCAGAGATAACTGTTTCACCAGTTTCAACGTTTGTTTCAACGCGGAATGTTGGATCTTCTTCAGCAAGTTTTTGAAGGGCAATACCCATCTTGTCTTGGTCAGCTTTAGATTTTGGCTCAACCATCAATTGGATAACTGGTTCTGGAACTTCGATTGACTCAAGAATAACTTTAGCTTTTTCATCAGTCAATGAATCACCAGTAGTTGTATCTTTCAAACCAACCGCAGCAGCGATATCACCAGCGTAAACTGTTTCAATCTCTTTACGAGTGTTAGCGTGCATTTGAAGGATACGTCCGATACGTTCGCGTTTACCTTTAGAAGTATTCAATACGTATGAACCTGAGTTAAGAACACCTGAGTACACACGGAAGAATGTCAAACGACCTACGAATGGGTCAGTCATGATCTTGAAGGCAAGGGCTGCAAATGGCTCTTCATCAGATGCTGGACGAGTTTCTTCAGCGTCTGTATCTGGGTTAACACCTTTGATTGCAGGGATGTCAAGTGGGCTTGGCAAGTAGTCAAGAACTGCATCAAGCATCAATTGAACACCTTTGTTTTTGAAGGCTGAACCACACAATACAGGGAAGAATTCAACGTTGATTGTAGCTTTACGGATACCAGCCATCAATTCTTCGTTAGTGATTTCTTCACCTTCAAGGTATTTCATCATCAAATCTTCATCAGTTTCAGCAACTGCTTCGATCAATTTTTCACGGTATTCTTCAGCTTGTTCAAGGTATTCAGCTGGGATGTCTTCTTCAAGAATATCTGTACCAAGGTCGTTAGTATAGATTTCAGCTTTCATTTTGATCAAGTCAATGATACCACGGAAATCATCTTCTGAACCGATTGGCAATTGAATTGGGTGAGCATTTGCTTGCAAACGATCATGAAGAGTTGATACTGAGTAAAGGAAGTCAGCACCGATTTTATCCATTTTGTTGGCAAAAACGATACGTGGAACACCGTACTCAGTTGCTTGACGCCAAACTGTTTCAGTTTGTGGCTCAACACCTGATTGTGAGTCAAGAACTGTTACAGCACCGTCAAGAACGCGGAGTGAACGTTGTACCTCGATTGTGAAGTCCACGTGTCCTGGTGTGTCGATAATGTTGACACGAGTATCTTTCCATTGAGCTGTTGTTGCAGCAGATGTGATTGTGATACCACGTTCTTGCTCTTGCTCCATCCAGTCCATTTGTGACGCACCTTCGTGAGTTTCACCGATTTTGTGAATTTTACCAGTGTAGTAAAGGATACGCTCTGTTGTTGTTGTTTTACCGGCATCGACGTGGGCCATGATACCGATGTTACGAGTTTTTTCTAATGAAAATTCGCGTGCCATGAGGTTATTTCTCCTATAAAATTTTTAGTTTACTTCTTATTATACCATTATTTATAAAAAACGGATAGGCAGGACCTACCCGTTCTATAAATATTCGGTTTTACGTGAATAGAGTTCAGACTACAGTGTTTTGTAGCCTAACTGAACTCGGGCTAAACGCTTGGCAAAAAAGATAAATCCTCCTAGAGTCCACAGACTCTTCGTCGTATTTCCTATTTTCACTGTGCTTTTTATACGCCCTCGTATCTTGTTATTACCAGCGGAAGTGTGCAAACGCACGGTTTGCTTCAGCCATACGGTGAGTATCTTCACGTTTCTTAACAGCTGCACCTGTGTTGTTAGCTGCATCCATGATTTCTTTTGCAAGACGATCAACCATAGTGTGCTCACCACGGTTACGAGCGATTGTTACCAACCAACGAAGGCCAAGTGTTGTACGACGTTCTGGACGAACTTCAACTGGGACTTGGTAGTTAGAACCACCGACACGACGTGCACGTACTTCAAGTACAGGCATGATGTTTTCCATTGCTGTTTCAAATACTTCAAGAGCATCTGTTCCAGTAGCTTCTTTGATTTGCTCAAAAGCACCGTAAACGATTGATGCAGCAGTACCACGTTTACCATCAAGCATAAGACGGTTAATCAAACGAGTTACCAATTTTGAGTTGTACAACGGATCTGGCAATACTTCGCGCTTAGGCGCTTGATTTTTACGACTCATTTAACGAATTCTCCCTTCTTACCCTTTTGGACGTTTAGTACCGTATTTAGAACGGCCTTGTTTACGATCAGTTACACCTGCAGTATCAAGTGCACCACGAACGATATGGTAACGTACCCCCGGAAGGTCTTTTACACGTCCACCGCGAAGCAATACCACGCTGTGTTCTTGCAAGTTGTGACCAATACCTGGGATGTAAGCAGTAACTTCGATAAGGTTGCTCAAACGTACACGAGCGAATTTACGAAGGGCTGAGTTAGGTTTTTTAGGTGTCATTGTTCCGACACGAGTTGCAACACCGCGTTTTTGTGGTGATGAAACGTTTGTTTGAACTTTTTTACGGCTGTTGTAACCAACGTTCAAAGCTGGTGATTTAGATTTTTCTACTTTTGATTTACGCGGTTTGCGAACCAATTGGTTAATTGTAGGCATCTACATTCTCCTGTATATATTTTTATTTTTGGTTGATAAAGCACTCGGTGACAGCCTTTATCTGTGTGTACTTTTGCAACAATTGTCAGCACGTCTCTGTACACTTTTGAGAGACCAAAAGTAAAAAGTACCGTCTATCATAATAGCATAGACAGCACTCTTTGTCAATGACTTTTTCTTGATTTTATTCCATTATCAGCATAGCTTTGATGGTTTTTCTGTCACGCATATCTTGGTAGGCTTGATTGACATCATCCAACTTGTAAGTCCCTGTAAAGACTTTTCCTGGATCGATTTCTCCATCTAGGACTGCTTTTAGAAGGACAGATTTGTCGTAGGTTGTCACAGAAGCTGGCCCTCCTGCAAAAATAGTATTGGTCATGAAATAATCCCCTACATTGATATCCCCTGTATGTGGCACTCCAACACGGCCAATGATCGCTCCTGGACGAGCAATTTTAATAGCTGTTTCAGTTGACAGGTGAGTACCCACACATTCCAAGGCTGCATCCACGCCTGCACCATTTGTTAATTCAAGAACCTTGGCAATCCCTTCCTCACCACGTTCTTCAACAATATCTGTTGCGCCGAACTCAAGCGCCAACTTCTGACGGTCTTCGTGACGGCTCATGATGATAATTCGTTTTGCTCCACGCATTTTTGCTGCAATCACCGCACACAAACCAACCGCTCCATCACCAACTACAGCCACTGTATCGCCTGCTTGCACATTAGCCACACGCGCCGCATGGTAACCAGTTGGCATGACATCCGCCAAGGCAAGGAAGGACTTAATCATGCCTTCACTATAATCAGACGGCTGACCTGGAATCTTGACCAAAGACCAGTCCGCATGTGTATAGCGCACATACTCTGCTTGGTAGCCATGACTAAAATTAGTTGCTGAAGTATGTCCCTGACAGCCACCTTCAAAGCCAGCACGACAAGCTGCACAATGTCCACAACCGTGAGTAAAAGGTGCGATGACAAAATCGCCTGGTTTTACAGTATTGATATCGCCACCGACTGCCTCTACGATGCCGATAATTTCGTGGCCACTGTTAGCTGAGTGCTCCGCCTTGTTATCATCACCGCGATAAGCCCACAAGTCCGAACCGCAGACACAAGAACGTACCACTCGGATAAGGGCATCATCATCCTCAATAATGCTTGGTTTTTCAATTTCTTCAATAGCAACTTGGCCAGATTTGACAAAAACTGCTGATTTCATGTTTCCACCTCCACATTTTTTGTATATTATAACATTTTTATTTTTCGTTCCATGCAAAAAACCGCCTATTAGACGGTTTTCCCATTTCTCTTAGAAACCACCCATGCCCATGCCTGGATCCATTGCCATTTGTTGGGCAGCTGGTTCTGGTTTGTTAGCTACGACAGCTTCTGTTGTCAAGATGAGACTTGCTACTGAAGCTGCATTTTGAAGGGCTGAACGGGTTACTTTAACAGGATCAATGATACCTGTGGCAACCATGTCTACCCACTCACCGTTGGCAGCGTTGAAGCCTGTACCAACTTCAGATTGTTTCAAGCGGTCAATGATGACTGAGCCTTCATAACCGGCGTTATAGGCGATTTGACGAACTGGTTCTTCAAGGGCACGGAGGACAATATTACGTCCTGTAGCTTCATCGCCTTCCAATTCAAGCGCAGCTACTTTGCCAATCACGTTAACGAGGGCTGTACCGCCACCTGCTACGATACCTTCTTCAACAGCAGCGCGAGTTGCGTTAAGGGCATCTTCGATACGGAGTTTCATTTCTTTCAACTCAGTTTCAGTTGCTGCACCGACCTTGATGACTGCAACGCCACCTGCCAATTTAGCCAGACGCTCTTGCAATTTTTCACGGTCAAATTCAGAGGTTGTTGTTTCGATTTGTGATTTGATGAGGTGAACACGGTTAGCAATCGCATCAGCGCTACCAGCACCTTCAACGATAACGGTTGAGTCTTTATCAACTGTTACTTTAGCGGCTTGACCAAGCACAGCCATTGTCGCATCTTTAAGGTCAAGACCGAGGTCTTCAGTCACAACAGTACCACCTGTCAAGATAGCAATGTCTTCAAGCATGGCTTTACGACGATCACCAAAGCCAGGTGCCTTAACAGCAACCACGTTGAAAGTACCACGGATTTTGTTCAACACAAGTGTTGGAAGGGCTTCGCCATCTACATCATCAGCAATGATAAGGAGTGGACGGTTGGTTTTAAGGATTTCTTCCAACAATGGAAGGACATCTTGGATGTTTGACACTTTCTTGTCCGTAATCAAGATGTATGGATTATCGAGGTCAGCCACCATTTTTTCATTGTCAGTAACCATGTATTGAGAAAGGTAACCGCGGTCAAATTGCATACCTTCAACCACTTCAAGTTCCGTTTCCATACCACGTGATTCTTCGATTGTGATAACACCATCGTTACCCACGCGCTCCATGGCTTCTGAAATGTACTCACCAACTTTTTCAGAACGGGATGATACGGCAGCAACTTGAGCAATAGCTTCTTTACCAGAAACAGGTTGCGCAATAGCTTTCAATTCTTCAACAGCTGCTGCTGTCGCAGTTTCAATCCCACGACGGATACCGATTGGGTTAGCACCAGCTGTCACGTTTTTTAGACCTTCACGAACAATAGCTTGGGTCAAAACAGTTGCTGTAGTTGTACCGTCACCAGCAATATCGTTGGTTTTTGACGCCACTTCTGACACCAATTTCGCACCCATGTTTTCAAAATGGTCTTCCAATTCAATTTCTTTAGCAATAGTCACACCATCGTTAGTGATGAGTGGTGAACCGAATGCTTTTTCCAAAACCACATTACGACCTTTAGGGCCCAAGGTAACTTTAACCGTATCCGCTAAAATATCGACCCCACGCACCATAGCTGCGCGAGCATCTGCTGAAAATTTAATTTCTTTTGCCATATGTTTTTCCTCTTACTCACTATTTATATAATTTTTGTTTTTGATATTTTATTAGGCAGTGCGGACGCAAGCGACTTCCTCCGGAATTCCATTGCTAATTTTTGAGCCTAAGGTCTCAAAAATTCCGTTATCAGTAGCACTTACGTGCCACTGATAATCCCACTACAGCGAAAATATCTGGTTTAGCTCACTTCGTTCGCAAATTATCAAACCTAGATTTTCCACCTATAAAATACGTTTAATTTAATATAATATTAACTGACAGACATTAGAAAAGAAAATCGATTTTATTTTCTCAATTATCCTAAAATTGCAAGAATGTCTGATTCGCGAACGACAGCAACTTTTTCATCGCCATCTTTGACTTCGATACCTGCACCATTTTCCACTAAAACGACATCACCAACTGCCACACTAGGTGTAATTAGTTCACCATTCAATGTACGCAAACCTTGACCAATCGCCACAACTGTTGCTTTTTTTGTCGCTTCATGTGACTTACCTGCAAGGACAAAGCCTCCCGCTGTTTGTTCTTCTGCTTCTTCAAATTTCACGACCACACGGTCGCCCAATGGTTTTAACATAAGATTCCTCCAATGATTTTTTCATACTTTTTAGCACTCCTATGAACCGAGTGCTAATCTACATGTCTTATTGTATCACTTGGTCAAAAATAGTCAAGAAATACATCACGATTTTAGAAATTTTGTCCAAAGTAAAAAGAGGAAAATCCCTCTTTTTACGAACAGTGTCAACTAGGTCTTAAAAAGGAAGCTCCTCTTCTTCTAAGACCAAATCAGCCAAATCTTCTGCCACATTATTTTCTCGCATGGCTCGCTGAGCTCGACTTTCTAATAGTTGGAAACTAGAACCCAAAACTTCTGTCACATAGCGAGTTTGCCCGTCTTTTTCATATTTACGGGTCCGCAATTCACCATCTAAGGAAATCAAGCTACCTTTTGCACCATAACTAGCCAAGGTATCTGCCAGTTTCCCCCAGAAAACAACATTAATAAAATCAGCTTCTCGCTCCCCATTCTCCGTCTTGAATCGGCGATTCACCGCTACTGTTACACGCGCTACACTTTTCTTGTTAGGTGTCTGGCTCACTTCGGGCGTCGCTGTCAAGCGACCGATTAGAATAACTTTATTATACATTTTTCATCCTCCTAACTATCTATTCGTAAATCCCTTAGAAAATCTCTTTTTTAGAATATTTTTGTTATAATTTTTCAAAAGGAGGAGAATATGGCAAATCTAGAAAGCTACCGCGCTATGTTGAAACAACCATGGGGGAAGATTCAGTACGAAATCACCTTTGCACAACTTGCACATCTAGAAGGTAAACAAATCTTAGATTTCGGAGCTGGTTTTGGACTGGTTAGTCAATTTTTGGCAAAGAAAAATCAGGTGACCGCCGTCGAACCCAATGCAGATATGCTGGATATAGAAACAGAGACCGATTACCAAAAAGTATTAGGAAGTCTAGAGAAACTAGCTGCTTTTCCGGATAAGAGTTTCGATGTCATCACCTGCCACAATGTGCTAGAATACGTCGCTCCGGCTGAACGTCCGGATTATCTCACAGAATTCAACCGTCTGCTCAAAGACGACGGTAAATTATCCATCATCAAGCACAATCAAGTCGGGAAAGTGCTCCAAAACGTCGTTTTTTCAAACGATGTCGATACCGCACTAGACTTGCTAGCTGGCGGTGACTTCCACAGTCAATCATTCGCCCAAGGCAGCACCTACTCCTTAGACGAATTGCTTGAGCTATCAGGTTTGGAGCTAGAAAACTACCAAGCCATCCGTACATTTTATAGCCTGCAGCCCAATCACTTCAAAACCGAACCCGGCTGGCTAGAAAAAATGACCAAAGTCGAACTCGCCGTCTGCGACCAAACTCCGTACAAGGACATTAGCTTTTTGCAGCATGTTTGGTTGAGGAAATAGGAGGAAATTATGAAAGAAATCTTACAGAAGCAACTGGAAACGAACGAAAATTATTCCCAAGAGCAACTGACTTGGCTCATCGATCATATCGGTGACGAAAATCCCCAAATCCGTGACGAGCTGGTCTATGCTAGCTTTTGCCATGCCATACTAGATACCTTATTAACGCCAGAAGATTATCACTGGCTACTTCAGCGACTCTGGGAACACGGAAGTATCACAAGTCCCCACACGCCCACTCGGTCTTTTACAGCCTTAGTTCTAGCTCTATTTCTATATGTGGATAGTCTAGAGGGAAGCCCTTATGAAAATAGACTAACTACAACAGACAAAGTGCAACTTTTCCAAGCCGCTCTGCAATTTCTATCAAATGAAACAGATAGCCGAGGTTGGGACGAGCAACTGGGCTGGCTACATGCCATCGCTCACGGAGCCGACTTCCTCCTGACAGCAGCCTGTCATCCAGATTTTCCAAAAGAAAATTTGAACAAGGTCTGGCAGAGTATTATAGCGGCATTCAAAAATCAAACACAGACTTTTTCTGCTGGCGAAGACCAACGCTTAGCAAATGTCATCAGCCAGCTAGTCTTATCAGAAAAATTGTCTCCAGAAGAGTTGATTGACTTCTTAAAAACGACTACTCTTCCAAATCAAGAACCGCAAGACTATTTCGCCTATCTCAATTTCCAGCATTTTTTTCAGAAAATTTATCTAGACTTGGATAAGGAAAATCAATTATCTGAAAATTTGAAGCTGGCAATTCAAGAGTGCTTAATCAACTAAAAAAGACGGAGCGATTCGTCTTTTTATCTATGCATTCCAATGTTTCTCTGCATCAAAAGAAGCTCCCACTTCTGCATCTGCAGCTAGTTCAATAATTCCGCGTACTTGTGGAGCATTTGGCAATTCCAACTCACGCGCACTGCACAGCATACCAAAGCTGTCTTCTCCGCGCAGTTGTCCCGGGAAGATGAAACTACCATTTGGCATCATGGCACCTGGTAGAGCTGCCACTGTTTTCAAACCTTGGGCAGCATTTGGAGCACCGCAGACAATTTGCACGAGCTGACCGTCATGAATCTCTACTTGGCAGATATGAAGATGATCGCTATCTGGGTGATCTACCATTTCCTTGATTTGTGCAACGACGAATTTTGGTCCAGCATCATTGACCAATTGCTCAGTGAAGGCTTCTTTCGCCAACTCAGCATTCAAAATCGCTACTTGCTCATCAGTCAAGAAAACTTGTCCAGCGTCAGCCATTTCCACCAAAGAAGATACGTCAAAAATGTTCCAAGCTACTGTTTCTCCAGTTTCTTCCAAGAAAATACGAGCAACATTCCCTTTGCGCTCAACGCTTCGCTTGGCGTCCTTTACTTCCTTGACCAAAATCATCAGCGTATCGCCAACATGCTCTTTGTTATATGTAAAAATCATCTATTTCAATCCCTCTAAAAATCTTATAATTTCTTGCTTACTCTTACGATTCTTGTCCACAAAACGGCCTAACTCTTGTCCATTTTCTACGACCACAAAACTCGGAATCCCAAAAATATCCCACTGCTGTGCTACTTCCATAAACTCATCTCGGTCAATGCGGACAAAGGTAAGTTCTGGAAAGGCAGCTTCAATTTCAGGCATGGAAGGATAGATAAATTTGCAATCTGGACACCAATCTGCCGTGAAAAAGAAGACTGTTTTTTGCTCTTTTTCGATATAACCTGCAATCTCTTCAAAAGATGTTGGAATAATCATCCTTTTTCCTCCTCATATTCAATCTGACCCGCACGATTTTCAAAGCGGTAGACACGACCAGAATCCATGACTACGCCACCTTTTAGAAAATCCTTATCAGACTCATTTTCATAGACAAAGATGGTCGCAATAGGACCAAAATCTGCAAAAAAGTCACGCACCTGTTGAAGTGCTTGTGCTTTTTTCTTTTCTTCCTGGACTTTCACGTAATAACGGGCGCTTGCCGCAAGAATCCCAGTCCCCAAGACTCCTGCCAAAACAGCTGTCTTTTTCTTATTCATGCAAACAATTTTACCACAAAACATGGTAAAATAATAGCAATAGGAGGTCATTATGACAAATCAATTATTCGATAAAATCAAGGAAGTAACTGAACTTCAAGGCGTTTCTGGTTTTGAAGGAAGTGTTCGCAACTATCTTCGTGACCGCATGACACCACATGTTGACCGCATTGAAACAGACGGTCTCGGTAGTATTTTTGGTATCAAGGATAGTCAAGCTGAAAACGCTCCTCGTATTATGGTCGCGGCTCATATGGATGAAGTCGGCTTTATGATTAGCGATATCAAGGCAGACGGTACTTTCCGTGCAGTAGCTCTAGGTGGCTGGAATCCACTTGTTGTATCAAACCAACGCTTTACACTTCAACTACAAGATGGCCGTCAAATCCCTGTGATTTCAGGCTCTATGCCTCCACACCTCTCGCGCGGTGGCAATGGAAGTGCCGGACTTCCAGCTATCAGTGATGTCATCTTCGATGCCGGCTTTAGCTCAAAAGAAGAAGCTATGAAATACGGTGTCCGCCCTGGTGATACCATTACACCACTGAGCGAAACAACCCTGACTGCTAATGGAAAAAATATCATCTCAAAAGCTTGGGACAACCGCTACGGTGTTCTCATGGTTTCTGAACTCTTGGAAAATCTATCTGGCACCAGCCTCAACAACCAACTCATCGCCGGTGCAACTGTTCAAGAAGAAGTGGGACTCCGCGGAGGACATACTTCTGTTACCAAGTTTGACCCTGAAATCTTCCTCGCAGTAGATTGTTCGCCAGCTGGTGATGTCTTTGGTGACCAAGGAAAAATTGGTGACGGCACCCTCCTGCGCTTCTACGATCCAGGTCATATCATGTTGCCAAACATGAAGGACTTCCTTTTGACAACCGCCGAAGAAGCAGGGATTAAATTCCAGTATTATTGTGGCAAAGGTGGAACGGATGCCGGCGCTGCGCACTTGAAAAATAATGGTGTACCTTCTACCACCATTGGTGTCTGTGCTCGCTATATCCATTCACATCAAACTCTTTACAACATGGATGACTTCCTTCAAGCGCAAGCCTTCTTGCAAGCAATCGTCAAAAAACTTGACCGCTCAACAGTGGACTTGATTAAAAAATATTAAAAAAAGAAACCTCTGGCGGGATGAGTCAGAGGTTTTGTATTTATTTTTTAATACCAGCTAGTTTACGTACTTCTGGAATCCGTTGAATCTGCGGAAGAAGAGTCATGATAACCAAAACTCGAATCGGCAATTCAAAGATTTTCAACCAGCGACCTGCGATGAATTGGGCTACAAATGGCACACCAAAGTAGATTTGAATCAAAAGTGGTGTGAAAATGAAGGTCCCAAATAGCAAGATTGTTGTGACAGCAATAGTCACGTGCAACCAATCTTTCTTGTTATGCCAATCCAATTTCTTCCCATAAAAGAAGAAACCGTAGAGGGCTCCTTGAACAGCTTCCATGAGGGTCCACCAAATAATAAAATCAGCTCCACCTCTTGTCATCATATCAACAATATCAATCAAGAATAGGCTCACAAAGCCCCAGAGTGGACCACCAATCATCCCAATTACCGCATGAACGATAAATGTGAAAGCAACCACTAACTGTTTCGGAATAATGGTAATCGAAAATTTTTCGACAATCAAGGTTAAGGCAATCAGCATGGCCAAAGATGCCAACAACTGAACGGACAAATGTGGATTTTTGTTTTTCATAAATGCTCCTTATTGTTTGGAGCTGTCTAGGAAGTCTCCTTTGACAGCGGATGCAATGGTTTACCGCGCTTTCGCTTCGTTATGTAGCAACATCCCATCTACATACACTTAACGCAAACCACCTACTCTGTGCAAATTACTTTGCCGTTTCATTTTAACATATACTGGACCATTTGACTATTCCTATATTTTACAGTAAAATAAAAGAGCAATAAAAATTATAATATAGGAGAATGTTTTATGAAAAAGAACATCAAAAAATTATTGTTGGTCCTACTAACAAGTAGTGCAGTCTTGTTTAGCACAAATCTTATCAGCGCAGATTCCTATGTATACCGCCTCTACAATCCACGCAACGGAGAGCACCTCTACACAACTGATATCAACGAACGCGACGTTCTATTCTTCGATCATGGTTGGGGATACGAGGGAGATGGTTGGGTTGCTCCAGAAAACGGTACTCCTGTTTATAGACTCTATAACCGTGGCCTGCAAAACCACCTCTACACTTCAGATTTGAACGAGGTAAATGTCCTCACTAGTCGTCACGGCTGGACAAAGGATAACAACGGAAAACCTGTATTTTATTCTGGTGGTGATGTTAACATCTATCGTGTATACAATCCGAAACTCCGCGGACTTCACCACTGGACAACCGATCTTAACGAATACAATGTACTGCCACGACATGGTTGGAAACAAGAAGGCGTTAAATTTAAAGGAACTGCCGTTGGACAACAAATTCGTACTCAATATTTTGACCCAAATTCAAACATCGTTTCTGGCGCTCTCGGGAACTCTGAGTGGGTATTCCTAAGAAGTGAAGAAGCTGCTTGGGTTGCCGAAGATGCTCTCAATGATCCAACTTCTGAGTTCAGCAACTATAAAAATTACGACGTTCTTGAATTTAAAACTTCAAACGGAGCAACCTTCTATTCTGTAGAATTTTATAACTAATACTTCTGCCCCATCAATATGGGGCTTTTTTAATTCCCCATAAACCTAGCACTTCTCTACTTCACACCGACTAAGCGAAACAAAATAACGCCACTAAAAAAAAGAAAGAGCGGTTACCCACCCTCTCTTCATACAGTGATTATTTTTTCAAACGTTCAACATCACGCGCAATCATCAATTCTTCATCTGTTGAAATAACAAGAACTTTAACTTTTGATGCTGGCGTTGTAATATCTCCACGATAGCCGAAGACATTCTTTTCAGGATCAATCTCAATGCCAAACCAAGACAAACCTGCAATGACATCTTGACGCATCAACGGCGCATTTTCACCCATACCAGCTGTAAAGACAATGGCATCCGCACCATTCAAAACTGCAAAGTATTGACCAATGAATTTTTTAATACGATCAATGAAAATATTGTAGGCAAGTACCGCATCTGGATTTTTAGCTTGAAGACCTGCTTCAATATCACGCATATCACTTGAAATACCCGATACACCGCCTAAACCAGATTGTTTATTCAGCATATTCACCACTGCAGCCGCATCCTCTAATTCAGGATCTTGCGCAATCAAATAAGGGATGATAGCTGGGTCAATGTCTCCTGAACGAGTTCCCATCATCGGACCTGCAAGTGGTGTAAATCCCATTGAAGTATCCATTGATTCACCATGGTAATTCGCTGTAATAGATACACCGTTACCAATATGAGCTGTGATCAATTTCAATTCTTCTAACGGACGATTCAGCATCTTAGCAGCTTCTTGAGCTACATATTTATGGCTTGTTCCATGTGCTCCATATTTACGAACCTTGTACTCTTTATAATACTTTTGTGGAATTGGGTACATATAGGCATGTTTTGGAAGCGTTGTGTGGAAAGACGTATCAAAGACAACAACACTAGTAATATCAGGCAAGATATCTTTGAAAGCACGAATACCTGCTGCAGCACCAGGATTATGAAGTGGGGCAAGAAGTGAAAGTTCTTCAACTTGCTCAATAACTTTCTCATCAACAAGAGCGGACTCTTTGAAATACTCTCCACCAGCCACGACACGGTGACCGACACCTGTAATTTCAGCAAAATCAGAGATGATTCCGTGTTTCAACAAATCTTCTAATAAGATTTTTACAGCAACAACATGATCTGGAATATCCAAGACTTGCTGATCTTCTTCCTGACCAAATTTAACTGTTGAGATAGAATCTCCAAGGCCGATACGCTCAATCAACCCCTTTGCAAGAACTTCTTCTTCTGGCATCTGATACAGTTGCCATTTTAAACTAGAGCTACCTGCATTGATTGCAATTGTTTTAGACATAATTTTCCCCTTTTAAGCGTTTTCCTCATAAGTATATCAAAATTTCACTTACTTTGCATTATCTTCATGCCATTTTTTGAAATTGTTTGTGAATTCTTGCAAAGCACTTACATCCTGTAAATCTCGAAGTGGATAAACAAAGGTTTCAACCGTATTTTCCGTTTTCTTTTGCAATACAAAAATGGATTTCGCCATACTTTGAGCACCAAAAAGATTGGTTGGTAAAGCAATCATAGCTGCCACACTAGCATGGTTAGTCAACCATTTTTTCAGCAAATGACTCTGCGGGCTAGTCAGCAAATCATTCGGTGCCAAGAAAACCGCATAGCCGTCCTGTTCTAGATACTTGAGCGACTGCTCCATAAGAAGGTGGTGGGCATAAGTGTGCTCTTCTCCACTAGCTACCTCGTAACGCTTAGCAATCTGATCATCAGGATAATAGCCAATCGGCAAGTCGCTGATAATCACCTGACTTTCTTTCAAAATCTGTGGTCGCACCGCGTCTCCTTGAGCAAAGCTCAACTGACTCCCCACTACGTCTGCTATACTGGCTGACAAATCTATCAAGAGATCATCTACTTCTATCCCTAGATAGTCTAGTTCTTTCTGGCTGTGATTGAGAATCGTCTGAGCAAGATTTCCTGTTCCAGAGCCGATTTCAAGTACTGTAACCCTATCATTCTTGAGCAGGTTATCCAACAAAAAGGTTAGGATAAAACCGATACTATCTGGGGTAAATTGATGATTGTATTGGAGTGGCTCCGTCTGGTTTGCCTTAATGAAAAGAAACTGAAAAGCCCTGCGCCACTCTTCAGTGGACAGGTTGAGCTTTTTCAATTTTTGATTATTTTTCTTAACAAGTTCAGTCTCATTTTCATCAGAAAGATATGCTGCATTTTGCTCAATCATAGCATCATAGATATTGGTAGACAGAGCGTTTTGGATTGTTTGGACATTTTCTAAAAGGAGGTCATAAGCCTCTTCAATTTTTTCAAAATTCATAGTCTTATCATACCAAAAATCAAGGTTTTTCGCCAGATAAAGGGAATAGATATCGATAGGTTGAACCAGATGTAAGGCTAACCACAACTTCCATTTGCCCTTCGGTCTGCTGATAGCGGCTGTCTCCCTCACTAAAGCTAACTTTTCCGCTCACCATTTTATCTGTTTTCAAGCTAACATTATCCATTGTTAACTGCGCCATGAAATAAGCTTGACTAGATTCACGACTAGCTAGATGAGCTTGAGCCAAAGCTTCTTGACTACGCAAGTAAAATTGGAGTAAAAGGCTGAAAACAGCTAACATGAGCATGGCATAAAGTAAAATGCCTGCCTTAACTTTTTTCCGAAAAATCATAGACAAAACTCCTCTTCTCCCCATTTTCAAAACAAAAATCAATCCGAACAAGCTGACCATCCTGCCTCATAGTGACAGACTTCAGTCCATAGAGCATGGGCTGATACCCTTGTCCTTTTTGATTAGTTTTGCGAAAATCATCCGACTTAGATAAGCCAAAAGCCAATTCTTGCTTATTTTTCTTGACGTAGAGTCGATTATTTTCAATCTTTGTCAAAAGAAGTCCGTCTAATTCACTACGAAATTGTTCTGAAAAGACTAACCAGTCTCGGTCAAAACTTGCATTTTGGTGATGAATTTCTTGGCTGAATAACTGTGTCAATCCTTGAAATAGGAGGACTGACCCCGATAAGATAAACAAGGATACCAAGCATTCCAAAATAGTAAAAGCTGCTACTTTTCTAGTCTTTTTCCACAAGGAGAATCTCCTTTCCTTGACTGAGCACACGAATTTTCTGCTGACTACGTTCAATCGTTACCGACTGACCATTTAATTCCAGACGAGCTTGCTTGGTCTGGACAACCATTTTAGCCAGATTAAGAATTTCTTGCTCTTGCAGAGAGTTTACCTGCTGCTGTCGAGATTGGTCAATAGCAGTTAGAAACAGACTAACAACCGTTGTTAGAACTGCCAAAGCTACTAGACTTTCCAGCAAGATGTAGGCTTTACTTTTTCGATTTTTTATAACGACCACTCCCTAAGTATAGTTGATAAGAAACCACTTTTTTCTCCGTCTGAAACTCAATTTTAGCCAAAGAAGAATTTCCACCATTCTTGTCAAAATCTAGGATAATTTGTCTAATCGGCTTTACCGTCCTTGGAACATTGACCGACTGATAACCATTTGAAATTTCCTCTGCACCAATAGTCAGCTGGATATTCTGTTGACTACTGGCCGACAGCATTTGACTATTTTTATAGACCTGCTCAAATTCCAAGAAAAAAATGTTCTCCTCTATCTGTCGAAAAACTGAATTGACAGAACCAGACAACACCACTGCTAAAAAGCTGATAACTGTCAGGGTTATCAAACTTTCTAGCAGAGTAAAAGCCTGAACCTTACGGTGCCACACTAGCTGTCTTGTCTTTATGTTTTGCATAGTATTCCTTGTAAGTCTGCGATTGTTCGGCAGTGATGGCTTCACTCTCTACCAATTTTGCTAAGCTTGCATCTCCCATATTATACAGTTCGTAGAGCTCCGCCTGACTCTCCACTACTTTGATAACTGCTGCAGCACCTGTCTCTTGGACCTTGTCCTTTTGCTTGCTGAGATTTGGGACAAAGAGAAGCAACAAAGTACTGATGATTACTAAAACAATTAACATTTCCACAAGTGTGAAAGCGGCTACTTTCATTTTCATTAACTTTTTCATATCATATCTCCATATTTTGATAAATCGGCAACAACATGGCTGCATAAATAAGAACAATCATAAGAGCGACTCCGATGAAAACAAGTGGCTGAATGAGCTGCATACTGGCGTTCAGTCTGCGGAAAAATTCTTCCCAACACTCATCCGCATAAAGAGCCAACTCACTGCCCAGCTTGGATTTAACTTGACCATACTCAATCATCAAACTCAATTCTTTTTTAAAAAATGGATAGTTTTTAATATGGTCATGGAAAGTACAACCATCCGAAAAAGCCTTTTCCATATCACGACCAATTTCTTGAAAAAGTGGAGCCGACTGTTCTTTCATAATCGCTACAATTTGCATCAGTTCCAATCCCTGTACAATAAGATTTCCCCATTCACGCGCATAATAAGCTGTCAAATATATCTGAACTAATTGTCCAACAAAAGGTAAGCTAGCCAACTTGCTGAAAACTGTGATTTTAGCTGTCTTTCGATACCAGATTCTCAGCAAAAGAAAAATCAGACCAACTAGGCCAACCCCTGCAAAAAAGAGCACCGGCAGGTGAGCAATCAGCCAAGTCGCAACATTTCCCTCTTCCATCTGTGGCAACAGATAATTTTTCAAACCCAACATGATAAGAATGAGAAAAGCTAAGAGAACCAAGGGATAGGTCGTAACTTCCAGTAATTTCTTACGAACTTGACTGAGCTGACTCAAATAATCTTGAATTTTAGATAAGCTAAGACTGGTATTTCCATGAATTTCAGCCAAGGAAACCTGAGTGACAACATTATCTGAAAACTGCAAGTCTGCCAGCAACTGGGAAAAAGGTTTCCCTGCCAAAAGACCCTCTGATAAGACTTGGGTATACTGGTCTGCCAACAATTGACTCCGCTTCAAAAAGTCAACAATCTCTCCCAGATGAAAACCACTGGCAAAGAGATTATTAAATAACTCAATGACCTTACGCTGACGCGTGAGAGACAATTTTTTCGGTTTCTGCTTGCCGAAAACTGATATGTCCTGCTGCAAGAAGCTGGTCAATCTGCGCATTCCACTCTTTTGGTTGGTGTTCTTGATAGTCTCGATTGGCATAATCTACCATTCCCCTCCCTTCTATCAACCGCTGGTAGGCAATCCCTTGCAAGCAGTTCTTCAACTCTTCCTCAGAAATCCCAAATTCTAACAGTCGCGCATAGACCCCAGCAATACTTTTGGCATGGACTGTCGAAAAGACTGTCGATCCTGTTAAACTAGCTCGAATGACCGCACGCGCCGTTTCTTCATCACGAATTTCTCCAATAATGAGAAGGTCTGGACGATGCCGAAGAGATAATTTAATGAGTCTATCATAAGTGCCACCGATAGCTTCATTAATTTGCAATTGGAGCATATCAGGATGTTTAATTTCGACTGGGTCTTCAATCGTTAACACCTGCTGGTTTGGAAATTTTAACTTGGCTAAATGGTACATGAGCGTTGTCTTTCCAGACCCAACCGGACCCGAAAAAAGATAGAGCCCCCGTCCCTTGATATTTTCCGCAATTCGCTCCACCGCATCAAACCAAAAGCGTAGATTGTCCTCACCATTGTAGAGAAAACGAATGACTAAACTTTCCTTGCCCCGATAATCTCCCACTGTTGACAAACGAAGCGCCACCTGCCCCTCACCATAATCATAGTCACAAGCCCCCTGTTGACTGCGGCGCTTTTCACCGACATTGACCCCTGCGACAAACTTAAAATGGCTAATTAAGGCCGAAAATTCCACCTCATCATAGTCTCCCACAAATTTCCTGCCGTCCGACTCTCGTTCATAGAGTTGATAACAATTTTCACGTGGCACCAAATACAAGTCACTGACTCGTTTTTCTACTGCCTCCCGCACAATTTTTCTGGCTAAATCTTGTATCATAAGACCTCCTCACCTATATTATTCGAAAAGAAATTTACTTTTGAAAATTTTTCTGATAAAATAATAAAAATATTTAAGGAGGTTTCTATGAAAAAATTACAAACAGGCGACCACATCCGTGTCCTTAGTCCCTCAGCTTCTATTGCACATATAGGTGGATTTGAGGCCAATCTCGCCGCCAAAGAAACCTTGGAAAATCTTGGATTCTCCCTATCCTTTTCTGAGCACTACTTTGAAAATGACCTATTTGACTCTGCTAGCATTGAAAGTCGTGTCGAAGACCTACACCAGGCCTTTGAGGATGAATCTGTAGACGCTATTTTGGCAACCATTGGGGGATTTAACTCCAACGAAATCTTACCCTATCTGGACTATCAACTCATCGCTCAAAAGCCAAAGATTATCTGTGGCTATTCGGATACAACTGCTGTCCTCAATGCTATTTTTGCCAAAACAGGCATGCAGACTTACATGGGGCCATCTTACTCAAGTTTCAAAATGAAAGACGGTCAAACATACCAAAGTCAAAGTTGGCTAAGTGCAGTTACGCAAGATTCCTATGATTTGACTCCAAGTATGGAATGGTCTAGCGATCCTTGGTACGATCCAAGCCAACCTCGCCACTTCTTCCCAACTGACTGGAAAGTGTATAATTCTGGGCAAGCTCGCGGAACAGCTATTGGAGGAAATCTCTCTACTTTCGCCCTCCTACATGGTACTGAATTCTCTCCGAAGCCCGAAAAGTACATCTTATTTCTTGAAGAAGCTGAAGAAGATCACTATACCGAATTTACAAGACATTTTGCTGCGCTCTTGCAAAACTATCCTAATCCCCAAGCCATCCTCATCGGGCGCTTTCCAAAAGAATGCCAAATGACAGAAGAAATTCTCCTTGCCATTCTCGACAAGCATCCCCTTCTCAAAACCATTCCTGTTCTTTATGATTTAGACTTTGCCCATACTCAGCCGCTTTTCACCATCACAATCGGTGGACAGGTAACTGTTGATACGGACAACCTTGCTATCCATTTTGAGACAAACTAAAAAACGCGATTGCTCGCGTTTTTTTATGATTTCAACTGACACGGTCGTGTCCGTTTGTCACTAGTCGATTTACGAAGTCCTTGCGGTAAAACCTCTTTTGACTCCAGCAACAGGATAGAATGAAAGTTTTGCAATTGCTCGTCACATTCTTCACACCAATAAAGGTCTTCTGGATCCCAGAAAGCTGTCATCATTCCTTGTTTTGATTTCTTTTGAGGAAATTCTTCCGACAAATAAACCCATTCTTGCTGGTAGTAACGAAGCGCTTCATCGTAGCGCTCAAACTGCTTACAACTAATAATATCTTCTTCCCAACCATCAAAAAACCACCAGGGTTCACAGTCGCCATACATTTTCACAACACTATACATATCACTCATACTTCCTTTGTATGGCTTATTATAGCCTATTTTGGGCAAAAAATGAAAAATTCGGCTCGGGAAAAATTTCACAAGAAAAACCTGTGACAAAAGTCACAGGCTCTTTTACTTTTATAGCTTTAACAGTTTGACGCAGTGGTTGACTGAATGCTCTCATCCCTTGCTATGCAAGCAATTTCGAATAATTGAAGCTAGTTTCACTAGCTATATTTATAACCACCAATGGTCTCCCAGACCTTTGGTGCTAGTCAACTGTTCGGAGGGAGGCCGACAAAATCGATTTCTGCGAAATCATGATTTTTGTCCCACTCTCTATCTTTATTCAGTTACAGCTTCTTCTGCTACTTCTTCAGCTTCAATGATTTCAACTTCATTGATGGCTTGTGGTTCAAGGTTACGGTAACGAGCCATACCAGTACCAGCTGGGATGATCTTACCGATGATAACATTTTCCTTAAGACCAAGGAGGTTATCACGTTTACCACGGATAGCAGCATCTGTCAAGACACGAGTTGTTTCTTGGAAGGATGCAGCTGACAGGAATGAATTTGTTTCAAGGGAAGCTTTTGTGATACCCATGAGAACTGGACGAGCTGTGGCAGGAATACCACCAGCGATAACCACTTCGGCATTGGCGTCTGTAAAGTCAGTGATGTCCATAAGGGTACCCATGAGTAATTCAGTATCACCTGGATCCATGACACGAACTTTACGAAGCATTTGGCGAACCATTACCTCGATGTGTTTGTCGCCGATTTCTACCCCTTGGCTACGGTAAACTTTTTGAACTTCAGAAAGAAGATAAGTTTCTACAGACAATACGTCACGTACTTCAAGCAAGCGTTTTGGTTGGATTGAACCTTCGGTAAGGGCTGCACCACGGGCAACTTGGTCACCCACTTCAACCTTCATACGGGCTGTAAATGGTACCACATATTCGCCTTCGCCAGTTTGACCTTTGACAAATACTTTCTTAGTACGAGTTGAAGCATCTTCTTCAATAGCAGTAACTTCACCCTTGACTTCAGTAATAACGGCTTCCCCTTTAGGATTGCGCGCTTCAAAGATTTCTTGGACACGAGGAAGACCTTGCGTGATATCGCTGTTTGAGGCTACACCACCCGTGTGGAAGGTGCGCATTGTAAGCTGAGTACCAGGCTCACCGATAGATTGGGCAGCGATTGTACCAACTGCTTCACCAACTTCAACCGCATCACCTGTTGCCAAGTTGATACCATAACAGTGACGGCAGACACCGTGACGAGTATTACATGTAAATACGCTACGGATTGTCACTTGTTCTACACCAGCATTAACGATTTGACGGGCAATATCTTCTGTGATCAATTCGTTAGCACCAATGATCAACTCACCAGTTTCTGGATGTTTAACGGATTTCTTAGTGTAACGACCTTGAAGACGTTCTTCAAGCGGTTCGATCATTTCTTTACCGTCAGTAATTGAACGGATATCCAAACCACGGTCAGTTCCACAGTCATCTTCACGGATAATGACATCTTGAGCAACGTCAACCAAACGACGTGTCAAGTAACCTGAGTCGGCTGTCTTAAGGGCCGTATCGGTCATACCTTTACGGGCACCGTGTGTTGAGAAGAACATTTCCAAAACGCTCAAACCTTCACGGAAGTTTGACAAGATAGGCAATTCCATAATACGTCCGTTAGGCGCTGACATCAGACCACGCATACCGGCCAACTGGGAGAAGTTGGAAATGTTACCACGGGCACCAGAGTCCATCATCATAACGATTGGGTTCTTCGGATCTTGTTTTTCAACCAGGCGTTTTTCCAATTTTTCCTTAGCTGAACGCCATTCATCTGTAACAGCTGCATAACGCTCATCGTCAGTAATCATACCACGACGGAATTGTTTCTTGATTTGTTCTACACGTTCGTGAGATTCTTCAATGATTTCAGCCTTGTTGTCGATGACCGGAATATCGGCAATACCCACTGTCAAACCAGCAAGAGTTGAATGATAGTAACCAAGGTCTTTCAAGCGGTCAAGAAGGGCTGAAGTTTCAGTTGTACGGAAGCGTTTGAAGATTTCTGCAATGATATTTCCAAGATTTTTCTTCTTGAATGGTGGGTTAATCTCAAGTTCAGCAATTGCTGCTTTGATGTCGCTACCTGGTGTCAAGAAGTACTTATCTGGTGTACCTTCTGTCAAGTTGGCATTATTTGGTTCTTGCAAGTATGGCAATCCTTCAGGCATAATCGCGTTGAACAAGATTTTTCCGACAGTTGTCATCATGACCTTGTGTTTTTGGTTGTCTTTCCAAGGCTTATCGAGGCTATCTGTTGCAATACCAACACGGGTATGCAAGTGAACATAGCCATTGCGGTAAGCCATAACAGCCTCATCCGCATCCTTGAAGACCATACCTTCACCTTCACGACCAGCATCTTCCATGGTCAAGTAGTAGTTACCCAAAACCATATCCTGAGATGGTGTTACGACTGGTTTACCATCTTTAGGGTTAAGGATGTGTTCTGCCGCAAGCATAAGGATACGTGCTTCTGCTTGTGCTTCTTCTGACAATGGAACGTGAATCGCCATCTGGTCACCGTCAAAGTCGGCGTTGTAGGCTTCACAGACAAGCGGGTGCAAACGAAGGGCTTTACCGTCGATCAGAACTGGCTCAAAAGCCTGGATACCCAAACGGTGAAGGGTAGGTGCGCGGTTCAAAAGAACTGGGTGTTCTTTGATCACTTCTTCCAAGATATCCCAGATACGATCATCCCCACGTTCAATCAAACGTTTTGCAGCTTTTACGTTACCAGCAATATCACGGGCAACAATTTCACGCATGACAAACGGTTTGAAGAGCTCGATAGCCATTTCGCGTGGCACACCACATTGGTACATTTTAAGCGTTGGACCAACTGCGATAACGGAACGTCCTGAGAAGTCAACACGCTTACCAAGCAAGTTTTGACGGAAACGTCCTTGCTTACCTTTAAGCATGTGGCTGAGTGATTTGAGCGGACGGCTACCTGGTCCTGTAATTGGACGACCACGGCGACCGTTGTCAATCAAAGCATCTACAGCTTCTTGGAGCATCCGTTTTTCGTTTTGTACAATGATTCCTGGAGCGTTAAGTTCCAAGAGACGAGCCAAACGGTTGTTACGGTTGATAACACGACGGTAGAGTTCGTTCAAGTCAGAAGCGGCAAAACGGCCACCATCCAATTGAACCATTGGACGAAGATCTGGTGGAATGACTGGCAAGATGTTGAGAATCATCCATTCAGGTTTGTTTCCAGATTTTTGAAAAGCATCCAGAACGTCCAAACGACGAACTGCCTTAATTCGTTTTTGACCAGTTGCAGTCTTCAATTCTTCTTTAAGGGCTGCAATTTCAGTTGGAAGATCTACTTGTTTCAAGAGATCTTGGATAGCTTCTGCACCCATTTTTGCGACAAATGAACCTGAACCGTATTCGCGCAAGCGCTCACGGTATTCACGTTCTGTCATGATAGATTTGTGCTCAAGTGGAGTTTCTTTTGGATCGATGACCACATAGGCTGCGAAGTAGATGACTTCTTCAAGCGCACGTGGGCTCATATCCAAGGTCAGACCCATACGTGATGGGATCCCTTTAAAGTACCAGATATGTGAAATTGGGGCTTTCAACTCGATGTGTCCCATACGTTCACGACGAACTTTGGCACGAGTTACTTCAACACCACAGCGGTCACAGACGATTCCTTTATAACGGATACGTTTGTACTTACCACAAGCACATTCCCAGTCTTTTGTTGGACCAAAGATGACTTCATCAAAGAGTCCATCACGCTCAGGTTTGAGCGTACGATAGTTGATTGTTTCAGGTTTTTTAACTTCACCGTAAGACCATGAACGGACCTTACTTGGAGAAGCTAACGTGATTTGCATACTTTTAAATCGATTTACGTCAACCACTATTTATCCCTTTCTGTTTGTTTCAAGTCGAGCATACGACTTTGCAAAGTAAGCTTAGGGGAGAAACTCCCCGACCTACTTTTACTCTTCTGATTGCGCAAATGCTGCTGCTGCGTCTGCCGCAACTTTAGCACGCGCTTTTTCAAGATCATCTACATGGATGATATCATCATCTTCACCTTCATCAAGGTCACGCAATTCAACTTCATTATCATCTTCATCAAGGACACGCATATCAAGACCAAGTGATTGCAATTCTTTAACAAGAACGCGGAATGATTCTGGAACACCTGGTTTTGGAATTGGTTTACCTTTAGTGATAGCTTCATAGGCTTTCAAACGACCAGTTACGTCATCTGACTTATAGGTCAAGATTTCTTGAAGAACGTTTGAAGCACCATAAGCTTCAAGGGCCCATACCTCCATCTCACCGAAACGTTGTCCACCGAATTGTGCTTTACCACCAAGCGGTTGTTGGGTAACGAGTGAGTATGGTCCAACTGAACGTGCGTGAAGTTTATCGTCAACCATGTGGTGGAGTTTGATCATGTACATGACACCAACTGACACACGGTTATCGAATGGCTCACCAGTACGTCCATCGTAAAGAATAGTCTTGGCGTCTGAGTCCATACCAGCTTCTTTAACAGTTGACCAGAGGTCTTCAGAGCTTGCTCCATCGAAAACTGGAGTTGCAATGTGGATACCCAAGTTACGAGCAGCCATACCCAAGTGCAATTCCATAACCTGACCGATATTCATACGTGACGGCACCCCGAGAGGGTTCAACATGATATCGACAGGAGTTCCGTCTGGCAAGTATGGCATATCTTCAACAGGAACAATACGTGAAACGACACCCTTGTTACCGTGACGACCGGCCATTTTATCTCCGACCTTGATTTTACGTTTTTGAGCGATGTAAACACGGACAAGCATGTTGACACCTGATTGCAATTCATCACCGTTGGCACGAGTAAAGATTTTCACGTCACGAACGACACCGTCGGCACCGTGAGGTACACGAAGTGATGTATCACGAACTTCACGAGATTTATCTCCGAAGATAGCGTGGAGGAGCCGTTCTTCAGCTGACAAGTCTTTTTCACCCTTAGGTGTGACTTTACCAACAAGAATGTCGCCCTCTTTAACTTCGGCACCAATACGGATAATCCCCATTTCGTCCAAGTTGCGAAGAGCATCTTCACCAACGTTTGGAATTTCGCGAGTGATTTCTTCAGGGCCTAACTTGGTATCGCGTGTTTCTGATTCGTATTCTTCCAAGTGAACAGATGTATAGACATCATCTTTCACAAGGCGTTCAGACATGATAACCGCATCCTCGAAGTTGTAACCTTCCCAAGTCATGTAGGCAACGATTGGGTTTTGTCCAAGCGCCATTTCTCCATTTTCCATAGAAGGTCCATCAGCGATGAAATCACCTTTTTCAACGATATCGCCAACTTTAACGAGTGTACGTTGGTTGTAAGCAGTACCTGAGTTTGAACGACGGAATTTTGAAACGTGATAAACGTCTAAAGAACCATCTTCACGGCGAACTTCAACCTTGTCAGCATCTGAGTAAGTAACCTTACCATCATGTTGCGCAATGATTGCCGCACCAGAGTCATGGGCAGCTTGGTATTCCATACCAGTACCAACGTAAGGTGCTTTTGGATCAATCAATGGAACAGCCTGACGTTGCATGTTGGCACCCATGAGGGCACGGTTGGAGTCATCGTTTTCCAAGAAAGGAATACACGCTGTCGCAACGGCAACTACCTGTTTAGGAGAAACGTCCATAAAGTCGGCAGAAGCAGCTGGGAATTCTTGGTTATTACCTTGATGACGACCCATTACGATCTCGTCAACAAAGCGATTGTTTTCATCAAGTGGTGAAGTAGATTGGGCTACGATGTAAGCATCTTCTTCATCCGCAGTCAACCAAACAATTTCATTTGTAACAGTACCAGTTGCACGGTCAATTTTACGGTAAGGTGTTTGGATGAAACCGTACTTGTTGAGGTGACCATAAGATGACAAGTTATTGATCAAACCGATGTTTGGTCCCTCAGGTGTTTCAATCGGACACATACGACCATAGTGGGTGTAGTGAACGTCTCGAACCTCATAACCAGCACGGTCACGAGTCAAACCGCCAGGTCCCAAGGCTGACAAACGGCGTTTGTGAGATAACTCAGAAAGTGGGTTGTGTTGGTCCATGAACTGTGATAACTGAGATGAACCAAAGAATTCTTTTATTGCGGCTGTAACAGGACGGATATTGATGATTTGTTGTGGAGTTAAGACTTCATTGTCTTGCACGCTCATACGCTCACGCAAGTTACGCTCCATGCGAGTCAAACCGATACGAACTTGGTTAGCAAGCAATTCACCGACAGCACGAATACGACGGTTACCCAAGTGGTCAATATCATCTACGCGACCCAAACCTTCAGCAAGGTTGAGGAAGTAAGACATCTCAGCCAAGATATCCGCTGGAGTCACTGTACGAACATTTTCAGCTGGATTTGCATTCCCGATAACTGTTACAACACGGTCTGGATCAGTTGGCGCAACAATCTTGAATTTTTGCAAGAGAACTGGCTCAACTACCACCGCTGCATCGTTTGGAATGTACTCAACTTGGTTGAGCTCATCAAATTGATTTTCGATTGATTCCAAAACATCACGGTTCAAGACTGTTCCAGCTTCAAGAACAATTTCACCTGTTTCGCTATTAATCACATGTTCAGCCAAAGTTTGGTTGAGCAGGCGTGTGCGAAGGTTGAGTTTCTTATTGATTTTGTAACGACCAACAGGCGCCAAGTCATAACGACGTGGGTCAAAGAAACGAGCTGTCAAGAGGCTACGTGAGCTTTCAGCTGTTTTGGGTTCACCTGGACGAAGGCGTTCGTAAATTTCTTTCAAAGCTTCATCAGTACGTGAATCCGCTGGGTTTTTGTGGATATCTTTCTCAATCGTGTTGCGAACCAATTCGCTGTCACCGAAGATATCAAAGATTTCATCATCACCTGAGAAACCAAGTGCACGCACCAAAGTCGTAAATGGAATTTTACGTGTGCGGTCGATACGAGTATAGGCGATATCTTTTGAGTCAGTTTCCAATTCCAACCAAGCACCACGATTAGGGATAACCGTTGAACCATAACCAACTTTACCGTTTTTATCCACTTTATCGTTGAAGTAGACACCTGGTGAACGAACCAACTGAGATACGATGATACGCTCTGCACCATTGATGATAAAGGTACCCATTTCTGTCATGATCGGGAATTCGCCAAAGAAGACTTCTTGGGTTTTAATTTCACCGGTTTCTTTGTTGACCAAGCGGAAGGTTACGAAAATAGGCGCTGAGTAGTTTGCGTCGTGCGCACGCGCTTCTTCCAAAGTATACTTAGGATTTTTCAACTCATAACCAACAAATTCTAACTCCATGGTGTCTGTAAAGTTTGACACAGGAAGCACATCTTCAAAAACTTCTTTCAAACCACTGTCCAAGAAATCTTTGAATGAATCTGTTTGGATTTCAATCAAATTTGGTAAATCAAGAACTTCCTTGATTCTTGAAAAACTACGACGGGTACGATGTTTCCCGTATTGAACGTCATGTCCTGCCAAGTTAATTCTCCTCTATTTTTCTATTGATTTTTTTGCAAAATCAAACACATTTGCCTTTTGTTAGAATTTTTAGAATCTTTAAGAATACATTACAATTCCTAAAAATCCATCAAATAGACACAAAAAGAGCAGCTAAATCTTCCTTTTTGAAAAGTATGATTTAACTGCTGCAAGCCTTGTATGGACAATATTTCACACAAGACACACGACAAATTATTTCTCTACATTATAGCATAATACTGTGTATAGTTCAAGTTTAATTGCTTCCTTGCGAACTACTTGGAGTCGTTGAGCTGGAAGGTTTTGCTGTCGAAGATGAACTCTTCGTTGTAGATGTTTTATTATTATTATTAGATGAACCAAACAAGCTACTCCAAGCACGAGCCTTGTCGCTATCCGTACCACCAATCATAAAGTGATAGCTTGTAACAGGCGCACCATTTTTTGCCCAAAAGCTCGTGGTTGCTGCACCTGAAACTGTTATAGAACGCCCATTGACCTGAGCTGTTCCAGGTCTTTGTCCTGTTGAAGCTAAAACAGATGACGCGATAACAGAATCATCTAAACTAAAGGCAGTTGAAAACCACTCTGGCTTAGCTTGCGCTAAAGCATTCACCAAATAGGCGGAGTATTGGGCGTTATTATTGTAACCAGTCAAATAATGCATTTCAGTGTTATCATCGTGACCCGCCCAGGTTCCCAAGGTGATGGACGGAGTGGATAGCATGAGCCAAACATCAGCTGTGTCATTACTTGTACCTGTTTTTCCTGCCAGAACTCCGCTAGCAGCTAGTCCAGGATTGAGTGCTGACAAACGACTTGGGAAGGTCGTTGTTTCACCAGAATTCAACACACCTTTCAGCAAGTGCATCATAATACTTGATGTTGCCTTTGAGTAAACTTGGACTGGTTTTGCTTGATGTTGGTAAACTACCGTTCCGTCTGCTGCAGTAATTGACTCGACAATGTACTTTTCTTGATAAACACCACCATTTGCCAACGTCTGATAGGCATTCGTGTTTTCAGCAACAGTTGTCTCAATGCCACCACCGAGAGGCAGACTTTCGATATCATACATCGAAATATCGTAGTGCATCTTATCCATATAGGATTTGACATCTACACCGTTATTTTGCAAGAGTTTATAAGTCCAAAAGGCTGGAATATTAGCAGAAGCATTGAGCGCACTTTGTAGATTCATCATACCAGTACCACTGCTATTCCCATGCATGATTTGAGTACCATCTGCAAAGGTTGTCGGGTAGTTTGATAGAACACTAGCAGAGCCCATCAGCCCCTGATCAATCGCTATACCATAAGCTAAGAATGGTTTGACCGTAGACCCTGGTGAACGCTGGGTAGACAGGGCATGGTTGTTTTGGTTACTAGCGTAATCTCGGCCGCCGATAAAGCCAAGAATAGCTCCTGTGCTATTGTCCAGCAGAACACTACCTGTATCCACATAACCATTATTGGCATCTAGTTCGTAACCATAATTGGCCACCACACTCTGCATGGTCTTGTAGATACCCTTATCAACCGTACTCTTAATGGTATAACCACCTTGGCTGAGCTCTTGTTCTGCCAAGTCCTTATAGGCTACAATCGTTTCATCATTTTTCAGGTCATTTTCCGACACCTTATCTCGTTTAATGAGATACTCATACATCGCTTTCTTAGCTTCAGCCATGACTGCGTAGTAAAGGTAATCTTTGTTATCCCCTGTCACTGGTGCTGGAGCAATAAAGTCTTTCTTTACATCGTAGTTCTTATAGGTGTCATAATCTTTTTGATTCAATTTTCCAGTCCGATACATATTGTAAAGGACATCTTTTTGCCGCGCTAGACCATAACTCATGTTTTCGTCAGATTTGAAGGTCCCATTGGCAGAATAAGGAGAATAGACAATCGGACTTTGTGGTAAACCTGCGATAAATGCCGCTTGAGGAACCGTCAAATCACTAGCAGATTTGCCAAAAATCCCTTGTGCTGCTTCTTCAACACCTGCAATGTTCAGTCCTTGGTTATTGCGACCAAAAGGCGACACATTGAGATAAGTCGTCAAAATATCTGCCTTGCTCATCGTCCGTTCCAAAGCTAGGGCAGAAATAATCTCATTCGCCTTCCGACTAAAGGTCGGTGCGTCACCTACCAATTGTTGCTTGATAAGCTGCTGGGTCAATGTCGAACCACCACTAGATGAACCCAGTCCCGCAGAGCCCAAAGCTGCACGCAAAACGGCCCTAGGTACTACACCATTGTGACTTTCAAAGGTCGCATCCTCTGTCGCAATCACCGCATCCTTGATATTTTGAGAAATCTTATCCGTTGTAACGGGTGTCCGAAGAAGGTCTGATGTCACTTCTGAGATGAGACTATTGTCTGCATAAACCACCTTAGAAATACTGCTAATATTGGTGACTCGAGCCACTAACTCTTCTTTGTCTGGCACGGTCACTTGGTCAAACAAATTAGCAACAAAACCAACTCCAATTCCGGCACCAAACAAGCCCAGCAATCCAAATAAGACAACTAAAAAATTCACCGTCAACTTCAAACTACGGAGAATAATACCACAAATATCTCCTGGGGTTAACTTGTCAACTTCTTCTGTCTGTTTTTCTTCTTTTTTATCTTGTTTCTTTACCATAAAAACCTCATACTATCCCTATTTTATCATATTTTCTTGCATTTGACGAAAATTTCCTATTTGATATAATATAGAGATAGAATATTATTTAGAAACTGTAGGTGTATTTATGAACATTTTTGACGAACTCAAAGAACGTGGCCTCGTCTTTCAGACAACGGACGAAGAAGCGCTCCGCAAAGCGCTTGAGGAGGGTTCTGTTTCTTATTATACTGGTTATGACCCTACAGCCGATAGCCTTCACCTTGGTCACTTGGTGGCTATCTTAACTTCTCGTCGCTTGCAATTAGCAGGCCACAAACCTTACGCCCTTGTCGGTGGTGCTACTGGCCTTATCGGTGACCCATCATTTAAAGATGCTGAGCGCAGCCTTCAAACCAAAGATACTGTTGATGGTTGGGTGACGAAAATCCAAGGACAGCTCTCGCGCTTCTTAGATTTTGAAAATGGCGACAACAAAGCCGTCATGGTTAACAACTACGACTGGTTTGGTAGTGTCAGCTTCATCGACTTCCTCCGTGATATTGGTAAATACTTCACTGTCAACTACATGATGAGCAAAGAATCCGTTAAAAAACGCATTGAAACAGGAATTTCATACACTGAGTTTGCTTACCAAATCATGCAAGGTTATGACTTCTACGAACTCAATGACAAACACAATGTAACCCTTCAAATCGGTGGTTCAGACCAATGGGGTAACATGACAGCTGGTACAGAATTGCTTCGCCGTAAAGCTGATAAGACTGGCCACGTTATGACGGTGCCACTTATCACTGACTCGACTGGTAAAAAATTCGGGAAATCTGAAGGAAACGCTGTTTGGCTTGATGCTGACAAAACATCACCATACGAAATGTACCAATTCTGGCTCAATGTTATGGATGCCGATGCTATCCGCTTCTTGAAAATATTCACCTTCCTCACTTTAGACGAAATCGAAGACATCCGTGTTCAATTTGAAGCTGCGCCACATGAACGTTTGGCACAAAAAACATTGGCACGCGAAGTCGTTACCCTTGTTCATGGTGAAGAAGCCTACAAAGAAGCTGTCAACATCACTGAACAACTCTTTGCAGGTAACATCAAAGGCCTTTCCGTTAAAGAACTCAAACAAGGTCTTCGTGGTGTGCCAAACTACGACGTCAAGGCTGACGATAACCTTAACATCGTTGAAATCCTAGTCACTGCTGGCGTTGTCAATTCAAAACGTCAAGCCCGTGAAGACGTTCAAAACGGTGCCATCTACATCAATGGTGACCGCATCCAAGACCTAGACTACACCCTTTCAGACCAAGACAAATTGGAAAACGAACTCACTGTTATCCGTCGCGGTAAGAAAAAATACTTTGTATTGACTTACTAATCCAACTCCAAACGAGCTTCGGCTCGTTTTTTCATAAGGAGGAGCTATGGAAAATTGTATCTTTTGCAACTATATCACCCCTGACCAGATTATTCATGAAACCCAATCCTTCAAGGTCGTTTTTGACATTAACCCTATCCAAACAGGGCACTTGCTCATCATCTCAAAAGAACACTACGAAAGCATAACCGAACTACCTAAGACTTCCTTGCACGAATTGATTGAACTCCAAGTACAGATGATTGCTAAGTTAGAAAAACACTTGCCGATCGCTGGGGTAACCAGCGCCAGCAATGACAAAGAACTCATGGAGGAGGGTACACACTTCCACCTGCACCTTATTCCCCGCAAGAAAAACGACGGTTTCTGGGATAATCTAGAATCGAACCCAGAAGACTGGGATTTGGCGAATTTTCTCAAGACATTATAAAAAGCGAGTTCCCTCGCTTTTTAATTTACTTCCTTCACCTCATAAATGGTATCCTCGAGTGCTAGCTGATAATCTGAACAGCTGTACTCTTGAGTAGTCTCTACCACCACTTGCTTGGCTTCCAATTCTACTTGGACACTCTCGACTCCCACCAAAGCTGACAAGTGTTCCATTACATGCTTAGCACAATTTTGGCAAGACATATTTTCAATCATAAGTGTTTGTTTCATGTTTCCTCTTTTCTAGTGGTGATATCCACAAGTACATTGACCAGATAGGCAATGACATATTAAATTTTCTGGTGCTGTTGACCATTCCTGCTCTACTACCTGCTGCAAATGAGCCAAATCTAACTTGGAAAACTGTCCCTGCGCCAACAAAGCTTCAACTAGACGAATATTTTTTGTCGAGCACACATTTTCCAATAATAACTGAATCTGTCCTCGTAAATACTCTTCTTCTGTTACAAGAGGTTGATATTGATAAGCAGTTCCGACTTTGACCATTTCTAGATAACCTTTTTTGCGCAAACGTCCCAAAAGCGTCTTAATAGTCGCCGCCTGCCAGTCAAAACCTTCTTGGAGTGCAGAGATGATAAATTGCGAGCTTGATCCCGGATGAGCCCAGACAACTCGCATCGCCTGCCATTCTGCAGCAGACATGACTTGTTCTACCATAGAAACCTCCTTACCACATTAAGTTTACATTTGTAATCTATTTTTGTCAAGAATGGCTCGCTCCTTCTACAATCTTTATTCCTTCTTATACAGATTTTAGGCATAGGAAAATGGACATTGTTCCATGCACAACTTTGTGATACTGTGGAAAAAAACAGAAAAGAGAAAGAAAAATGATAAATTTTGAAAATCTGACTGTCAGTCCCCCTCAACTAGTTTTTGAAGGTGGACAACAAGAGAAGAAAAGTTCTCACGGTGTATTTAGCTATCGGATTCCCGCTCTTCTCTTAACACAGTCTGGAAATCTATTGGCTGCAGCTGACCAACGAATGGAGCATCACTTTGATTGGGGGGATATCCGAACTGTTATTAGACGAAGTCAGGACAAGGGGACAACTTGGAGCCCGATTACGACTGTGGTTGATTTGGTAGACAATCCAAATCCTGCTACAGACGAAGAAAAAGCAGCCTTTACTATTGATACCGCCCTCCTCCAAGACCCTAGTAGCCAACGTATTTTTGCCTTATATGATATGTATCCTGAAGGACGTGGCATTTTCGGTATGGCAGAGCAGTTTGAAGTAGCCCACACTCGCATCGGAGAAAAACACTATCTCAACCTCTATTGCAATGAAAAAGCCCAAGTCTATACTATCAGAGAAAATGGACAAGTCTTTAGTCCAGAAAATGAACCAACGGACTTTTTTGTCACCATAGAATCCACCCAGGCTCCCTACTCAGACTTAGGAAATCTCTATCAAGAAGGAAAATATTTGGGTAATATCTTCCACACTAGCAATCAAACTGCCCCTTTCCGTGTTGCCAAAACCAGTTATATCTGGTTATCCCATAGTGATGATGACGGCCAAACTTGGTCCTGTCCCCGTGACATCACAGCCCAACTCCGTACTCCACAAATGAAATTCCTAGGTGTTTCTCCTGGAGCAGGTCTCGTCCTAAAATACGGACCATACGCTGGGCGCTTCATCATTCCAGCTTATACCACTAACTTTGTTTCTCACCTCACAGGATCCCAAAGCTCCCGCGTCATCTATTCCGACGATGCTGGACAAACCTGGCAAATAGGACAAGCTGTTAACGATCATCGTAAGCTTTCAACAGAAGAAATCATTCATTCTGAAACGATGGATAATGAACTAGCTCAAAATACTGAGTCCGTAGCTGTTCAACTAAAAAATGGAGACATTAAACTCTTCATGCGCAATCTCAATGGCCACCTGCAAGTTGCAACCAGTAACGATGGCGGTGCAAGCTGGGAAAATACCATTCAGGAATATCCTAACATCACCGATGTCTATGTCCAACTATCTGCTCTACAAATTGAAGAAAGCAACGAAGAATACATCCTCCTCGCTAATGCAGAGGGGCCTGGACGTACCAATGGGAACCTTCGTATTGCTAAAGTCGAAAAAAATGGTGACCTCACTTGGCTCCCTTCCCACCTTATCCAAGAAGGTGAATTTGCCTACAATTCCCTTCAACAACTTTCCGCCAACGAATTCATACTGCTCTACGAACACCGCTCAGAAGAGCAAAATCCATTCTCTATCTACGCACGAAAACTCACATTCTCATCCTAAACCATATTAAAAAGCAGAGGCAAAAACCTCTGCTTTTATTGGTCTGATTCAATCATTTGATCAATCAACTGACGATTCGGTTGAGTCACCTGATGTAGAAACAAGACCAGCAACCCAAAAGTAAGAAAAAGATAGAGTCCCTTGTATTGCCACGTTAACGCTAAAACCCCAAAGAGCGCCAACATGGTCAAGAGAAATTGCTTGAAACTAAGAAAGACACTGATAAAAGAGAGCTTTATATTCTCCCAAAGTGGAATGTCATACTCAGCGTTGTAGAAAATCAAGTACACATACATCATGAAGTCAATCACAATTGCAAGCATAATGAGGAAGGAAACCATCCAAAAGAGTAAATTTGGGAATTGAATAGACCAATAGAGATTAAAAACAAGGAAAACAGCAATGAAACTGAAGAGCCAGAAACGAAGGTTAGCC
This sequence comes from Streptococcus hepaticus, assembly GCF_043656315.1. NCBI lineage: Bacteria > Bacillati > Bacillota > Bacilli > Lactobacillales > Streptococcaceae > Streptococcus > Streptococcus hepaticus. The sequence continues at coordinate 8,331 of NZ_JBINIY010000003.1, read as the reverse complement.
TTCACAAAAGAGGACTTCCATACTGAAAAAGCTCTTTTAATCGAATAATTCTTCTCATAACTTTTTGTTTCTAAAAAGAGAGTGACGATTGTTTCCCAAGCTGGACCAATCCCAAATACAACTCCCCCTAATATTGTCAACAAATGAAAGAGAAAGGTCAATTGCATCAATTTCCAAGTGATGTAAAATAATTTTTCCACCCCTGTCGTATTTCCATCTACCATTTGTTCTCCTTCCATAAAGAGGGCTATACACTAGCCCTCTCACTATCTTAAATCTTTTTTAGCTTTTATTTTTTGTTACTTGCAACAAATTTGTCTAATTGTGTTTGCAAGTCAGCTTGTACTTTATCCCAACCAGCATCTTTCAAATCTGACAAGAATTTTGGAAGAGTTTCGTCAGGGTCAACAGTACCAGTGTTCAAGCTTGCTTTGTAACGGTTCATCACATTTGAGATATTTGACAATTCAGTTTTGATGTTGTCAGTGTTTACAGTGAAGCCAAGGATTGGTGATTCAGCTGCTTCTTTGATTGATTGGTCACGTTTTGCAATCATCTCATCAGTGATTGATTCTTGAGTGTAAAGAATCTTGTTGTTACCAGTGTTCCATGCTGACATGTGAGTACCTGGTTTGTAGCCGTCGAGCAATTTGATTTTCTTGTCACCAACTTTTTCCCAGCCTTCGCCTTCAACACCATAAACCAAACCGTTAAGCAATTCTGGGTCACTGTTTAAGAGAGCCAATACTTCAACTGATTTTTCTTTATGTTTAGAAACGCTTGATACAACGAAGTTTGCCATTTGAGCTTGTGAAGTTGTCTTCAAAGCTTTTGTCAATGGACGAGAAACGATTTCTTTACCGGCAGCATTTGTAAGGATAGTATCGCCGTAGTCCATAGGACCTTGTGTTTCTTCACGCATGAACCAAGTATCACCATCAAGTGGGTAACCTTCAGTGTTTGTAGCTGCATCACTTGGGATCAAGCCTTCTTGGTACCATTTATGCATCAAACGCAAGTTTGCTTTGAATGATTCTTCTGCATATGGGTTGATGATCGTTGCTTTTCCAGCATCAACTTTCACTGCAAATGGATTGTTTTTGTTGAGTGGGTAATCATAGTCACCTGAAAGGTTAAATACTTGACCGATTGCAAAGGCTGCAACATTTGGTTCTTTTTCATGGAAAGCTTTCAAGATTGGCTCAGCATCTGCATATGAATTGATACCTGAGATATCCAAGTTGTATTTATCCAAGAATTTTTTGTTGAATGACAACATTTGTTGTGCGTAAACGTTGGCATCTACTGGGAATGCATACAATTTACCATTTACCAAGTTACCTTTAATGTAAGCTGGTTCCATGTTTTCATAAGTTTCCTTAGCATATTTTGGCATCAATTCTGTCAAATCAGCAAAGGCACCTTTTTGAGCATTCACTACATAGCTATGAGCATAAGCAATATCGTAGTTTTCACCTGAAGCGATGATAGTACTCATCTTGTCGCCCCATTCGCCCCAACCGATATATTGCATATCAAGTGTTGCGCCAGTTTTTTCTTTGATTCGTTTGTTGGCAATTTCCATCAATTTATCAAAGTTTTCTGGTTTTTCACCAATTTGGTACATCAACAATTTGATGTCCCCATCTTTTTCAGTTGAAGCAGATTTGCTGCTACCGCATGCAACTAAGCTGGCAGCTGCCAAAGCAGTACCCGCAAAGCATAAAAGTCGTTGCCACTTTTTCATAAGTGAACCTCCTAAGTTTTTTCTTTATTAAGACAAATTAAGTTGCGGTCATTCTGACCGATAAACACTATCCTACTCTTTCACACCGCCAATAGTCAAGCCACCGACAAAGTGTTTTTGGAAGAATGGATAGGTAAGCGCAATTGGCAGAGTCGCAATCACGACAATCGCCATACGAACAGATTCTTTCGGTAAGGAAGCAAGTCCCTCCGACATCTGAGCACTCATCCCTGCATTTTCAGCTAGAGCTTGTAAGTTATTTTGAATCTTCATCAGCAAGAACTGCATTGGAAAGAGAGCATCATTCTGAATATAAAGCAAGGCTTGGAACCAGTCATTCCAGTAGCTCAAAGCCGAGAATAGACTGATGGTTGCAATCCCTGGTACAGCTAGCGGTAAAACGATTTTCATAAAGACCTTGAACTCGCTAGCACCATCAATTCGAGCAGATTCAATAATGCTATCTGGAACTGTTTTTCTAAAGAACGTCCGCATAATCATAATCCCAAATGGCCCTAAAGCCATTGGCAAAATCAAGGCCCAAATTGAATCTTTCAAATGTAAGAGATTGGTTACAACCAAGTAATTAGCTACCATACCTGATGAAAAGAGCATGGTAATTAAAGCGTAAATCGTAAAGAAGCGACGATATGGGAAGTATGGTCGCGAAATCGCGTAGGCATAGGTTGATGTCATCGTTGTATTGATGAAGGTTCCCACTACTGTAATAAAGACCGATACACCGAAAGAGCGAATAATCCGCTGAGCCATAGCTCCTTCAAACACATAATGATAGGCATGTAAGGACATTAGTTTCGGAAAAAAACTATATCCATGCTCCAACAAATAATTTTCATCCGTCAAGGAAATGATAATGACGAAGATAAATGGAATAACACATGAAAGAGCGAAGAGCGCTATCAGAATATTAAAGACAAAGTCTGTTTTTTTATCAAAAGTTCGTACATTAACTTTTTTTACTTTTTTCTTTTTCTCCATTTCTTCCTCCTAGAACAAGGCTCCGTCTGGATCCATCCGTCTTACAATGGCATTGGTAATCAAGAGAATACATGTTCCGACTACTGATTGATACAAACTAGCTGCTGAAGCCATCCCAATATCACCTGTAGCAGTCAAGCTATTGTAGACATAGGTATCCAAAACGTTTGTTACTTCGTATAAAGCACCCGAATTTTTCGGAAGCTGGTAGAAAAGACCAAAATCTGATTTGAAGATGTTCCCGATATTGATAATCAAGAGAACAGACATCATTGGCAAAAGTTGAGGAATGGTAATATTCTTAATCTGTTGCCATTTACTTGCACCATCTACCATGGCGGCTTCATAGTAGGTATCGCTGATTCCCATGATTGACGCATAGTAGATGATACTATTGTAACCAAGTCCCTTCCACACACTCATGAAGAGCAAGATGAACGGCCACCAGAATGGAGTTGAGTACCACATAATCCCTTCGCCACCATTTTGGACAATCAAGCTATTGATCAATCCACGATCAGGATTTAGGAAGGCACCTAGGAAATACTGAATAACTACCCATGATAAGAAATAAGGTAAGAGTGACATGGTGTGGTAAACCTTAACCATCTTCTTGTTCCGCAATTCACTCATGACAATCGCAAATGCAATAGCGAAGAAAACGTTAAAGGCCAAAAATACCAAGTTATAGCCAATTGTATTCCGAGTAATTAACCATGCATCCTTAGAAGCAAATAGATATTTAAAATTATCGAATCCTATCCATCGGCTTTCTTGTAGACTTTGGAAAAATCCACCTGCCGAATAATGAAAATCTTTAAAGGCAACTACGTTAGCCAGAACTGGTATATAGAAGAAAAATATAAACCAAACAAAACCTGGCAACACCATTAGCAAGAGAGCTTTGTAGCGAAACACATTTTGCCAAAAGGATTTTTTCTTCTTCGTGGTCGCTTTCTTCATCTGACAACCTCCTTTTGTCGAACTCGTTTTTATACTCTAATTATAATAAGCGCTTTCATTTTCTATAAGCCACAAAGTATAGATTTCATAAAACAAATTATAGGTGTAAATTTTCTTTTCTTTTTCATACAAAAAATCCACCGCCTCTGCAGTGGATTAATCATCTTAGTGAGCCATCATTTCTTGAGCAATTTCAAAACCTGTTTTGTCACTTGGATAGAAGGTTGGCCAATTTTCCAACTCATTCAAGATTTCTTCTTGACTCGTATTCCCGTAGAAGATATGGAAATGGAAAGCTTTGCTTGGAGCAATACCATGGTCGCTAAATTGAACATATTTGAATTGACCTGGATTTGCATCTGTTGCTTCAAAGAGGAAGCGAACACCACGATTCCCTTTTTTGTAGTTCAACACTTTGTAGCCAGCATACTTGTAGGTATGTTTTTCAGATTTTCCATGAACAACAAACTCCATCGTATTCCCTTTTATATTGATATTGCTAATGTCTGATTTGTAGCCTGTATCATAGTAAGACTTGTATTCTTCGGCAGTCATGTCGCCTTTCAACTTCGCCTTATAATCAAAAATTTGGTCCAAGGTACCATCTTGTAAAAGAGGGTAAACAGATTGCCATTCACCAGCATAATCTGAAAGTTCACGGTCTTTAATATCCGCATCAGCAAAATACCCATTATAAACTGTTTTTGCTGTTTCTGTAACTGTTTCAGGCTGAATTTCAGGACCATCTTGAGTCGTTGTCTTCTCAAGAGACTTCAGATTTTCTTCCATGACAGAAATATAATCTTCACCCTTGTCCATTTGTTCTTCCGTCAAGCTTTCCAAAGGATTCAAGACAGCCGTTTCAGCACCTGTTTCCTTAGCTAACGTTTCAGCAACCTTCTTAGACGCATTTTCTTCAAAATAAATATATTTGATGCCATTGTTTTTAACATATTTACTCAATTCTGCCAAACGAGCAACTGTAGGCTCCGTATCAGCCGCAATTCCTGTAATACCAACTTGTTTCAAACCATAATCCAAAGCAAGATAAGCGAAGGCTGTGTGCTGAGTAACAAATGCTTTTTGTTTCGCCTGTGATAGACTGGCATCATATTTTTTGTCTAAAGCTGTCAATTTTTCAATATAGGCTGTTGCATTTTTTTCAAATTTAGCTTTTTTCTCTGGGAATTGCTCACTTAATTGGTCACGGATAGACTCAACCATCATAATGGCACGCTCAGGTGACAACCAAACATGAGGGTCGTAATCATGATGATGACCTTCGTGTTCGTGGCCTTCTTCCTCATGACCTTCCTCTTCTTCACCACCTGGGAGTAAAACCATCCCCTCCGTAGCCTTAATAGCATTTACTTTCTTAGCATCTAATTTAGAAACCCAGGTTTCCATGTTTTCATTTTGGTAAATAAATGCATCCGCTTCTTGAATCTCTGCTACAGCTTTTGCTGACGGCTCATAGTCATGCGGTTCCGTACCAGCTTCAATTAGCAATTCAACATCTGCTGAGTCTCCAACAACCTGTTTAGTAAATTCATAGACAGGGTAGAAAGTTGTCACAATCTCCAACTCACCTTTTTTATCAGCCGAGTTGCTACAAGCAACTAACGCCAATGCTGACAGGCTCAAGCCTAGCATCGCTAATTTTTTCATCTTTTTCTCCTATTTTTTAAAAAATTTATTCAACACATTTACCAGTAAGAAAATACTAATAAAAATCAAGGTAATACTTGCACTAGCCGGCGTCTCTGCATAATAAGAAGCAAATAAACCAGTCACCATTCCAAAAAAGCCAAGACCCATTCCAATGAAAATAACAGACCTAAAACTCTTACCGATACGCAGGGCAATAGAAGCAGGTAAAACCATAATAGTAGATACCAACAAAGCACCTGCTGCAGGGATCATCAAGGCAATTGCGATACCAGTAATCACATTAAAAGCAATAGACATTGCTCGAACAGGCAACCCATCTACAAATGCTGTATCTTCATCAAAAGTTAAAATATACATTGGACGAAGGAACAGTAAGGTCAACAGAATAACAATAATCGCAATAACAAAGAGAGCTATTACCTGCTCCTGATTGATCGTAACAATAGAACCAAAAAGATATTGTTCCAAACTCACACTACTACGACTACCACCACGATTCATTAAAATTAAGGATACAGCTAAACCAGTTGACATCAAGATAGCCGTTCCTATTTCCATAAAATTCTTATAAACCGTTCGCAAATATTCTAAGAAAACTGCCGCTACAATAACCACTAAAATCGTGGATACTGTCGGCGATACACCCAGAACCAAACCAAAGGCAACCCCCGCCAAAGAGACGTGACTTAAAGTATCGCTCATCAGACTCTGACGCCGCAAAATCAAGAAAACACCCAAAATCGGAGAAAACAGACTCATTGCGACAATTGCCAAAAAAGCACGCTGCATAAAGTCATAATTCAAGATAGACAAATCTAACATTCTTACTCTCCTCTCTCTTCAGTACCATGCACATTGAAACAACGCCATGGAGACTTCTGATCACGAATCAAGTAAATATTCCGATCTGCGTATTTAGTTAATTCCTCTGGATCATGCGTAATCATCAAGACAGATTTTCCATGCTTTTTCGCACTATGATGCATGAGCTCATAAAAGTCATCCTTGGTTCCACTATCCATCCCAGTTGTCGGTTCATCTAAGATAAAAATATCTGGATCTGAAGCAAACATTCGAGCAATGACAGCTCGCTGCTTTTGGCCACCACTCAGTGCACCTAACTGCTTATCACGATGTTCCCACATACCAACTGCATCCAAACTCGCCTTGATATGTTCCTCATCATGCTTTGTCAAACGACGAAACCAACCATTACGAGGATAACGTCCTGATTTCACAAACTCATAAACTGTACTTGGAAAACCAGCATTGAAACTAGCAATTTGCTGTGGCAAATATGCCATGCGCAACTTTTTTCCATCAATACTCTTTTCAGAAATGGTTACCTTGCCTTCCTTAGGCTTCAAAATTCCCAAGGTTGCCTTAATCAAGGTTGTCTTAGCAGCGCCATTTTCCCCTGTCAAAGTTACAAATTCACCACTATCCAAATGATAATCAATATGCTCTAAAACAGGCTCATTATCATAATGGAAGGATAGTCCTTCAACCGTTATATATCTCATCCTACTTACGAATCTTTCCAATTAAATCATTCAAAAAACGACTGATAACCTGCTGCTCATCCTCTGAATAAGCAGAAAGAAGCTCATTGTAAGACTCAATCGTATGATGGTGATGGTGACTATGCTCCGCTGCAATCGGCTTTGCCAAATCTGTAAGCTGGTAATGGATAACCCGAGCATCTTTTTCGTCTCGTACAGCAACTAACATACCTTGAGCAATCAACGATTTAATCGCTTTGGTAATCGCAGCCTGACTCACGTTCAACTGCTTAGCAATTTCCGAATTTGTAAAAGAAGAGTTCTCAATCAACATCAAAATATGCTCCTGAGTATTGGTCAATGTCACATCACTCTGACAATGCCCAACAAGAATTTCCAATTGATTTTCCGAACACAAAACAATTTCACGTAAAGCTTGATCAATCTGATGTGCAACCTGATTCATATGAAGTACCTCATTATTGTAAACTTGTTAATTAACTAGTTAATTATACATTAAAAAAAATATTTTGACAAGAATTATGAAGTATTTCTGTAAACTTTTTGCAAACAATTTTTCACAAAAGATCTAAGTTACTCACACAAATAGCACTCCGTCCAAAAAATTTAGGAATTCCAGCACTATAATTTCTGTAGTGTGTAACCCCACCAAGATCTTATAGGACTTTTTGAATGTATCAAAAAAGTCCCATATTACTTATAATGAAAAGCGATCAAACCATCATTAGAAAGTGCTTATGGAACTACGTAAAAATACCACAGAACTCATCGAATTGAAAGACAGAAATATCAAAATCGAAAAAGCTATCCAGTCTAAGACTCACATCACCATTACGACTAAGCTGGATTATCAAGTACCGCCAAATAGAGAGAAACAACTTGATTCTCTCTAGATGTTAATGATAAGCCACCCACTATAGTTGACAATAAGCCAATATATTCTACTTCAACAATTTGAAAAACAAAAAAGAACCCGAAGGCTCTTCACTAAGCTATACCGGCGGCCGGGGTCGAACCGGCACGTCCTTGCGGACACTGGATTTTGAGTCCAGCGCGTCTGCCAATTCCGCCACGCCGGCTTAGTGCTAACTGGGGTAGCTGGATTCGAACCAACGCATGAGGGAGTCAAAGTCCCTTGCCTTACCGCTTGGCTATACCCCAATAATAAAATAGGCGAGTGATGGGAATCGAACCCACGAATGTCAGAGCCACAATCTGATGTGTTAACCACTTCACCACACCCGCCATATTGTTACACGGGCAGTAGGAATTGAACCCACACTGAAGGTTTTGGAGACCTTAGTTCTACCTTTAAACTATGCCCGTAAAGGTATGGAAGGGGAGGGATTCGAACCCCCGAACCCGAAGGAGCGGATTTACAGTCCGCCGCGTTTAGCCTCTTCGCTACCCTTCCAAAATATAAAGTTT
>NZ_JBINIY010000029.1:0-5195 GCF_043656315.1 Streptococcus hepaticus | reverse complement strand
GCTAAGCGACTACCGTATCTCACAGGGGGCAACCCCCAACTACTTCAGGCGTTCTAGGGCTTAACTGCTGTGTTCGGCATGGGAACAGGTGTATCTCCTAGGCTATCGTCACTTAACTTCTTGTCGTTTGTCCACTGAAAATTGAATACCTATATTCTATCAAGAAACCTTGGTGCTGTCAATATTGACTTCAGTTACTTTGGATAAGTCCTCGAGCGATTAGTATTAGTCCGCTACATGCCTCACAGCACTTCCACTTCTAACCTATCTACCTGATCATCTCTCAGGGCTCTTACTGATATAAAATCATGGGAAATCTCATCTTGAGGTGGGTTTCACACTTAGATGCTTTCAGCGTTTATCCCTTCCCTACATAGCTACCCAGCGATGCCTTTGGCAAGACAACTGGTACACCAGCGGTAAGTCCACTCTGGTCCTCTCGTACTAGGAGCAGATCCTCTCAAATTTCCTACGCCCGCGACGGATAGGGACCGAACTGTCTCACGACGTTCTGAACCCAGCTCGCGTGCCGCTTTAATGGGCGAACAGCCCAACCCTTGGGACCGACTACAGCCCCAGGATGCGACGAGCCGACATCGAGGTGCCAAACCTCCCCGTCGATGTGAACTCTTGGGGGAGATAAGCCTGTTATCCCCAGGGTAGCTTTTATCCGTTGAGCGATGGCCCTTCCATACGGAACCACCGGATCACTAAGCCCGACTTTCGTCCCTGCTCGAGTTGTAGCTCTCGCAGTCAAGCTCCCTTATACCTTTACACTCTGCGAATGATTTCCAACCATTCTGAGGGAACCTTTGGGCGCCTCCGTTACCTTTTAGGAGGCGACCGCCCCAGTCAAACTGCCCGTCAGACACTGTCTCCGATAGGGATCACCTATCCGGGTTAGAGTAGCCATAACACAAGGGTAGTATCCCAACAGCGCCTCTGTCGAAACTGGCGTCCCGACTTCATAGGCTCCTACCTATCCTGTACATGTGGTACAGATACTCAATATCAAACTGCAGTAAAGCTCCATGGGGTCTTTCCGTCCTGTCGCGGGTAACCTGCATCTTCACAGGTACTAAAATTTCACCGAGTCTCTCGTTGAGACAGTGCCCAAATCATTACGCCTTTCGTGCGGGTCGGAACTTACCCGACAAGGAATTTCGCTACCTTAGGACCGTTATAGTTACGGCCGCCGTTTACTGGGGCTTCAATTCAGATCTTCGCTTGCGCTAAACCCTCCTCTTAACCTTCCAGCACCGGGCAGGCGTCACCCCCTATACATCATCTTACGATTTAGCAGAGAGCTGTGTTTTTGATAAACAGTTGCTTGGGCCTATTCACTGCGGCTGACGTAAAGCCAGCGCCCCTTCTCCCGAAGTTACGGGGCTATTTTGCCGAGTTCCTTAACGAGAGTTCTCTCGCTCACCTGAGGCTACTCGCCTCGACTACCTGTGTCGGTTTGCGGTACGGGTAGTGTATAATTAACGCTAGAAGCTTTTCTTGGCAGTGTGACGTCACTCACTTCGCTACTAATCTTCGCTCCCCATCACAGCTCAATGTTACAGATATAAGCATTTGACTCATATCACACCTCACTGATTAGCCCAGCACTTCCATTCGCTGGGTTGAGTTAGCCTACTGCGTCCCTCCATCACTATATACACTAGTACAGGAATATCAACCTGTTGTCCATCGGATACACCTTTCGGTCTCTCCTTAGGTCCCGACTAACCCAGGGCGGACGAGCCTTCCCCTGGAAACCTTAGTCTTACGGTGGATGGGATTCTCACCCATCTTTCGCTACTCATACCGGCATTCTCACTTCTATGCGTTCCAGCACTCCTCACGGTATACCTTCATCACACATAGAACGCTCTCCTACCATGACCTAAATGGTCATCCACAGCTTCGGTAATATGTTTTAGCCCCGGTACATTTTCGGCGCAGGGTCACTCGACTAGTGAGCTATTACGCACTCTTTGAATGAATAGCTGCTTCTAAGCTAACATCCTAGTTGTCTGTGCAACCCCACATCCTTTTCCACTTAACATATATTTTGGGACCTTAGCTGGTGGTCTGGGCTGTTTCCCTTTCGACTACGGATCTTAGCACTCGCAGTCTGACTGCCGATTACATCTCGTTGGCATTCGGAGTTTATCTGAGATTGGTAATCCGAGATGGACCCCTCACCCAAACAGTGCTCTACCTCCAAGAGACTTAACATCGACGCTAGCCCTAAAGCTATTTCGGAGAGAACCAGCTATCTCCAAGTTCGTTTGGAATTTCTCCGCTACCCACAAGTCATCCAAGCACTTTTCAACGTGCCCTGGTTCGGTCCTCCAGTGCGTCTTACCGCACCTTCAACCTGCTCATGGGTAGGTCACATGGTTTCGGGTCTACATCATGATACTATGGCGCCCTATTCAGACTCGGTTTCCCTACGGCTCCGTCTCTTCAACTTAACCTCGCATCATAACGTAACTCGCCGGTTCATTCTACAAAAGGCACGCTCTCACCCATTAACGGGCTCGAACTTGTTGTAGGCACACGGTTTCAGGTTCTATTTCACTCCCCTTCCGGGGTACTTTTCACCTTTCCCTCACGGTACTGGTTCACTATCGGTCACTAGAGAGTATTTAGGGTTGGGAGATGGTCCTCCCAGATTCCGACGAGATTTCGCGTGTCTCGCCGTACTCAGGATACTGCTAGGTATAAAGACTATTTCGAATACGAGGCTGTTACTCTCTTTGGCTCACCTTCCCAGGTGATTCTTCTATAATCTTTAAGTCCACATTGCAGTCCTACAACCCCGAGGAGTAAACTCCTCGGTTTGCCCTCCTGCCGTTTCGCTCGCCGCTACTAAGGCAATCGCTTTTGCTTTCTCTTCCTGCAGCTACTTAGATGTTTCAGTTCACTGCGTCTTCCTTCAACTAATCTTAACAATTAGTGATGACAGGCATTACCTGTCGGGTTCCCCCATTCGGACATCTCTGGATCAATGCTTACTTACAGCTCCCCAAAGCATTTCGTTGTTAGTCACGTCCTTCATCGGCTTCTAGTGCCAAGGCATCCACCGTGCGCCCTTATTAACTTAACCTTATTAACCTAGTTTTTTAAAACTAGAAAACTCATTAAATATTTACAGCGTTTTCGGTTTATTTTCTTGTTACTTTCTACAATTCAATTTCTTGAATCGTGGAATTTGATATAGATATTCAATTTTCAATGGACAAATTTGAATCTTTCGATTCAATGGAGCCTAGCGGGATCGAACCGCTGACCTCCTGCGTGCAAAGCAGGCGCTCTCCCAGCTGAGCTAAGGCCCCACAAGACCTCTCAAAATTAAAGAAGACTAACGTACAGGTTCCTTATCCTTAGAAAGGAGGTGATCCAGCCGCACCTTCCGATACGGCTACCTTGTTACGACTTCACCCCAATCATCTATCCCACCTTAGGCGGCTGGCTCCTAAAAGGTTACCTCACCGACTTCGGGTGTTACAAACTCTCGTGGTGTGACGGGCGGTGTGTACAAGGCCCGGGAACGTATTCACCGCGGCGTGCTGATCCGCGATTACTAGCGATTCCGACTTCATGTAGGCGAGTTGCAGCCTACAATCCGAACTGAGACTGGCTTTAAGAGATTAGCTTGCCGTCACCGACTTGCGACTCGTTGTACCAGCCATTGTAGCACGTGTGTAGCCCAGGTCATAAGGGGCATGATGATTTGACGTCATCCCCACCTTCCTCCGGTTTATTACCGGCAGTCTCGCTAGAGTGCCCAACTGAATGATGGCAACTAACAATAGGGGTTGCGCTCGTTGCGGGACTTAACCCAACATCTCACGACACGAGCTGACGACAACCATGCACCACCTGTCACCTCTGTCCCGAAGGAAAATCCTATCTCTAGGACGGTCAGAGGGATGTCAAGACCTGGTAAGGTTCTTCGCGTTGCTTCGAATTAAACCACATGCTCCACCGCTTGTGCGGGCCCCCGTCAATTCCTTTGAGTTTCAACCTTGCGGTCGTACTCCCCAGGCGGAGTGCTTAATGCGTTAGCTGCGGCACTGAGTCCCGGAAAGGACCCAACACCTAGCACTCATCGTTTACGGCGTGGACTACCAGGGTATCTAATCCTGTTCGCTCCCCACGCTTTCGAGCCTCAGCGTCAGTTACAGACCAGAGAGCCGCTTTCGCCACCGGTGTTCCTCCATATATCTACGCATTTCACCGCTACACATGGAATTCCACTCTCCCCTTCTGCACTCAAGTTCTACAGTTTCCAAAGCATACTATGGTTGAGCCACAGCCTTTTACTTCAGACTTATAGAACCGCCTGCGCTCGCTTTACGCCCAATAAATCCGGACAACGCTTGGGACCTACGTATTACCGCGGCTGCTGGCACGTAGTTAGCCGTCCCTTTCTGGTAAGATACCGTCACTTGAGTAACTTTCCACTCTACTCAACGTTCTTCTCTTACAACAGAGCTTTACGATCCGAAAACCTTCTTCACTCACGCGGCGTTGCTCGGTCAGGGTTGCCCCCATTGCCGAAGATTCCCTACTGCTGCCTCCCGTAGGAGTCTGGGCCGTGTCTCAGTCCCAGTGTGGCCGATCACCCTCTCAGGTCGGCTATGTATCGTCGCCTTGGTAGGCCGTTACCCTACCAACTAGCTAATACAACGCAGGTCCATCTGGTAGTGAAGCAATTGCTCCTTTCAAACGACTAACATGTGTCAATCGTTGTTATGCGGTATTAGCTATCGTTTCCAATAGTTATCCCCCGCTACCAGGCAGGTTACCTACGCGTTACTCACCCGTTCGCAACTCATCCGCTCGGTGCAAGCACCAAGCTTCAGCGTTCTACTTGCATGTATTAGGCACGCCGCCAGCGTTCGTCCTGAGCCAGGATCAAACTCTCATTTAAAGTTTGAGTTCTCACTCATTATCTGTCGCTGACAGATTTATTGTTTTTTTGTTTATTGACGAAGTTATTTTGTACATAACTTCACCCTGCACGTTTGGTTCGTCTTCTTTAATTTTCAAAGGTCTTGTGCGTCGCTCTCTCGCGACAACTATCTTAGTTTATCATGTTTGCTTCTTCTTGTCAATACTTTTGTTCAACTTTTTTCAGAAACTTTTTCATGACTGCCGCCCCTTGCGAGACAACTCCATTAGTATATCAGATACAT
>NZ_JBINIY010000028.1:0-6176 GCF_043656315.1 Streptococcus hepaticus | reverse complement strand
TCTTTTCGTGCCATAATCACTGCCGCTTGCTTTAGGATATCTAGCTGCATTTCGAGTTCTTTATTACGCTTTCGGAGCTCAATCAGCTCACGCTGCTCATCTGTAAGATTATCAATAGTTTTAAAGGAACCAGTTGTTTTTGCCTGACGTACCCACTTATCGAAGGTTGATGGGGTTAACTCATATTCTTTGATAAGCTCACTTCGTTTCATCCCTGCATTGTGAAGGTCAACGATTTGTTGCTTAAAGTCATCAGTGAAGTGGCGACGTATTTTTCTAGACATAATTTTTCTCCTATTTTCTTTAGTGTAGAACACTTTATAAGACTGTCTAGTTTAGTGTAACCTATTCACATTTAGCGATACTAAAAAAGTAGATATGGTTACAGAAAGAAAATATAAGAACTTTATTTTTTATAGCTTAAATCTAAATGGTATTCAGGAAGGTTCAATTTGGTTCGATAGATTCCAAAAATAAAATTCGCATAAATAAGCTTTCTAAAATTAGCAATTACAAGGAGATGAAGATTTAACTGTTAATTAGGAGGAGGATGTGTATGGGATGGGTTACGCACGATTTAATAAAAGGAATTCATAATTTTTTGTGCGGAAAATTTTCCTTATTGCATATAAACTTTACCTAATTCCAAACTTAATAAATTAAATAGTAGAACTGTTTTTGTTCATTTGCGAGGACTCGGTGTGCCATCATGCCGTAGTCCTCCTTTTTTGTTTTCAAACAAGATTTTGAAACGAAAAGGAGGACGAAAAATGAATAAAGAATATTTCTTGTTTGTAAACGGAAAGAAGATCAAAGTAAGTGAAGAGATTTATAAAGTCTATTGGCAAGAGAAAAATCATCAAAATTACTTGAAGCAGATAGATAGAAAAAATCATCTGCTTTTATTTTCTTCTTTTGACCACGATGGACATTTTGAGGATAGTATAGTTGATGAGGGATTTGATGTAGATAAGATTGTTCAAACACAGATGATGATAGAGGCGGTAAGAGATGCACTATCAAAATTAAATGATGAAGAAAGGGAAATCATTGATAGACTTTATTTCAATGATGAAACTATTCGTTCGGTAGCTGAAACGAAAAATATATCTCATCCAGCTCTCATAAGGAGAAGAAATAAGATATTTGACAAGTTGAGAGAATTGCTGAAGGATTTTAGATAAAAGTATAGGGGGAGTAAGTGAACAGAAGAGTTTCTTACTCCTTTTTTTAAGTTTATATATGCTTTTTGTTTTGCAAAAAAATAGAGTAATTATAATTTGGTTATTTTTTATTATTAGAATTGATTACATAAGAAACGGAGGAATAATATATGGAAATTATGCTTGAAACAAGAAATTTAACAAAGAAAATCAAAGGACAAATGATACTTGAAAATGTATCAATTAAAGTAGAAAAAGGAAAAATATATGGACTATTAGGACCGAATGGCGCTGGAAAATCAACGCTATTAAAAGTAATTACTAAAGTTATGAATTGTACATCAGGGGGTATTTTTTTTGAAGGAAAAAGCATGTGTACAGAAGATTTAAAAAAAGTTGGAGCTATCATAGAGCATCCTGCCATCTATCCCAATTTAACAGCCTATGAAAACTTAGAAGTTTTAACAGTATTATTAAATATTGATAAAAGAAGGATTGATTATGTGTTAAAAACAGTCGGGTTAGAAGACACAAATAAAAAATTGGTAAGAAATTTTTCATTGGGGATGAAACAAAGACTTGGAATTGCAATGGCACTAATAAATAATCCAGAATTATTGATACTTGATGAACCAACAAATGGACTAGATCCTTTGGGAATTCAAGAGTTAAGAGAATTGATAAAAGAGTTTTCTAAAAAAGGAATTACAGTTATTATTTCAAGTCATATTTTGAGTGAGGTAAAGCAGATAGCAGATAAGATAGGGATTATTAATAATGGGCATC
Organism: Streptococcus hepaticus; assembly: GCF_043656315.1. NCBI lineage: Bacteria > Bacillati > Bacillota > Bacilli > Lactobacillales > Streptococcaceae > Streptococcus > Streptococcus hepaticus. Next base: position 4,227 of record NZ_JBINIY010000028.1, on the reverse strand, counting down.
TCATTTATGAAGCTAATAATTCTGGTGAGATGGATTTGGAAAAGTTGTTTTTAGAAATGATAAAAAAGGATGTGAAAAATAATGATTAGTTATATTAAAACAGAGTTAATGAAAGAAAAAAGATCTGCGAACTTAAGGTTAGGAATTATTGTGCCTATAATTTTTGTTTTATTTAATGTAGCTATGGTTAGTTTGATGGGGGAAAGCCCAGAAGGAAAAAGTTACATATTGGCAACTTCTTTTAATTGGTATCCACTTTTAATTCTCCCAATAGTTTTGAGCTTACTAGTTGTGAATATAAATGGTAAAGAAAAGAGCGAGCATATTGTTTTACAAAAAAGCAAAAATCTAAGTTTTACAAAAATAGAATTGGCAAAAAATATTATTATTGTAGCTGAATTATTTATTATTCTACTAATATCAACAATATTAATATTTACTGTTGCGATATTTTTTCTAGGTGAAAAAATATCGCTAAGTCAATTAATTATAGCTACTATTTGCCTTTTTATTGGAAGTTTACCGATCGTTGCTTTATCTTTTTTGATATATGGACTTACAAAAAAGAAAGCAGTTCTTATATTGTTGAATTTTGTGTTGACATTCCCATCGGCTGTGATTGCAGTAACAAAAAATTGGATTTTATTTCCATGGTCATATAACTTGCGAATGCTTAGTCCAGTTGTTGGGGTACATCCAAATGGGACTTTTCTTGAGAATGGCTCCAAACTAATGAATATGGATGCAACAAACTTAGGATTGCTTTTAAGTATTGCAGTCTATGTAGTCGTATTAACATTAAGTCTTTTAATTAACAACAAAAGGAGTCAAAGAAGTGTATAATATAATATCATCATACTGGCTTAGAAGTAGAAGGACACCAGTAAGACTAATGACTTTTTTATGTCCAATCCTATTTTCTTTGATTTATGGTATTTATTCGATGAATTCAAAAGGATTAATAGGGAAAGCAATGGGAGTGTTTTTTTGCACATATATAATTTTAGCAAATTTTTCAATGTGTTTTTATATACCAATGATATATGAGGTTGATAAGGTAGCTGGGAATTTTGCAAATGATTTAAGGACTGGGATTAGTAGGAAAAAAATATTCTTTTCTAAATCTATTTATATCTCTATATTACTATTTATAATTGAATTTATATCTATCTTGGTAATGATATTAATAGGGTTTGGAAAAGTTGAGTTTAATTATATAAGTACAGTTTTATGCTCCTTGATTGGTACAATTATGCTGATACCAATGATTCCTGTTTATCAATTTTTAAGTTTGAAATTAGGTTTTTCTGGTAGTATACTAATCGGAGTTTTTTTAACATTATCAGGTATTTTGTTAGGTACCACAGAATTAGGCGGTAATATTTGGTATTTATTACCTTTTGTTTGGCCGATAAAACTTATTTTTGCTTATACAAGTCATGAAGTTACAAGTCATGTCATTTTGATGTTTTTAGCATTATCAGTAATCATTACTGTAGTGTTTATAGGCGTATTTAATAATTGGTATAATAGATGGGATGGTATTAATAAAATGGAGGAGTAGAATGAACTTATTAATCATAGATGATGATAAAGATTTATTGCGACTTTTAGAGTTGACTTTTAAAAAAGAATATAATGTTGACCTTTGTGATTCAGCTGAAAAAATTGTTCCTGAACAGCTGGTTAAATATAATTTGCTTATTCTTGATGTCATGATGGATAAAATGGATGGATTTAAGTTTTTATCACGATATAGAGAATTGATAGATGCACCGATTATCTTGTTGACGGCTAAAAGTTTTGAAAAGGACAAGATAGAGGGATTTGCCTTAGGTGCAGATGATTATGTTACAAAGCCATTTTCTGTATCTGAAATCAGGGCGAGAGTTGCAGCACATATTAGAAGAGAAAATAGAGATAAGCACAGTAGAATAATTGATTATCCGATTTCTTGTGACTTATTGTCTAAAAAAATATATTTCAAGAAAAATGAGATTGCTCTTACCAAAAGTGAATATGAAATATGTGAATTACTTTTAAAAAATAGAAACCAGGTTTTTACTAAAGAAAAGATTTATACAACAATTTATGGATATGATGCTGAAGGTGATAGTTCAACTTCTATTACAGAAAGAATAAAAAAAATAAGAGAAAAATTTGCTGGATTTCATATAGATCCAGTTAAAACTATTTGGGGAGTAGGGTATCAATGGGAACTAAAAAAAGTTTAACCTATTTAATTAGTAAATTTGCAATTTTAGAATTGTTTTTTGTACTATTTATGATTTTATTCTCCTATATGCTTCTAAACGTCTTAATTAACATTGGGGTAGTATATCCTGCAAATTATGCTGAAATGAATTCTGATACAGTGAAATATGAATTTCTAAAAGAGAATTGGAAAATTGATAAAATACCATTTTTTTATGAATATCAATTAAGAGATAATGGAGAAATTATAGAAAATACGATTGATGAACGCTATAATCAAGAAATAAGTGAGGCATTGCAAAAAGGAAAATCTTCAAAGGATCAAATAATAGGTTCAGATGTATTTAAGGCTTTTAAAAATGGTAATAAAGATTTGATCATAAAATATAAAATTAGTGCTATACCTACCAATCCAAATGTATATAAAATAATTGGAAGTTTTGAATTGGTGTTTTTTATAAGCATGTTTTGCCTATGGCTAATTGGATTTATTTATTTAATAAGCAATTTGACAAGGAAATTAAGGAGTGAAATTAGAAAGATATCCAAGGCTAATGATAATATTGAAAAATTACAATTAGAATTTGAAAGAGAGCATTCTGATTATACCGAAATTTCAGGAGTATTGGATTCGATAGATAGTATGGCAAGGAGCTTAAAGGCATCATTAGAAAAACAATGGAATATGCAGATGACACAAAAAGAGATGATTGAATCGATTACTCATGACGTGAGGACTCCCATTACTCTAATCAAAGGGAACATTGAATTATTAAAAGAAGATCAAGAAAATGTTCTTGAAAGAGCAGAAGATACTTTAAATGGTGTGGAGAGATTGGAATCTTTTTTAAAAAAACTAAATGAATTTTCTGATTTGATGGAAGCTCCAAAGGAAGTTGTATCAAAAGAAGTTTTAGACTATTGGATAAAAATTGTGACTAGTATTTGCAAACTTAAAGGTTTTAGCTTATCAATTCTTTCGTATGATGCAAGTAATATTAAATTAGATAAAAATTCAATTTCTATTGCGATACAAAATTTAGTAAACAATGCAATTGAGAACTCTTCAGTTGGTTCTACTATATTTATCGGTTTTTATGATGATATAGATGATTATACGATTGTTGTCAGGGATCAAGGCGATGGATTTAATAATGATATTCTTTATGATCTAAGAGAAAAATATGTATCAACGAAAATGTATGATAATAATATACATGGTTTGGGACTTTCAATTGTTACGAAAATACTTGAAACTAACAAGGGGCAATTGTTACTAAAAAATTATGACGATCAAGGTAATGGTGCTGAAGTTACAATGGTATTTAAAAAGTAAGCATATTTTAAAAAATTAATAAATCTGGTTACCAAGAGGGATAAATTTTCACTATTAAAGTGTAGGGGGAAATTTATCCTTTTTGCTTTTGAGGTAGAAGAGAAAATCTATTCCGTTATTAAGCAAAGAATCCTACATAGCAGAAAGCTAATTGATCTTTGACAACTGAATAGACCAAGGTGGGACGTTATCCATTTGTGGAGAATTATGACCTACGCCAAGACTTTTCTGCTGAGAGATTCGGTTTAAATGAATACTGGTAAGTGCCAAGGATAAAAGAAAAAGAGCGATAAATAGGAATACATAAAGGATAGGTGTGGCAATCTATCTCCGTGATACAAATGGTGATAATGATACTTCAATAGCTTAAGCCGGTTCGTCTTAATAAGGGGCGGTGGTGAGATTCCAATGTAGCAGCCAATGCACCTACCAATGTCATAAAACTTATTACAAAAAATAGTGAGGTTAAGACTATGAATAAAATAAAAGAAGATAAAAAATGTAAAGAAAAAAAGCAAATAGTCAAAGAAGATTACTCGAAAAAAATAACCTACTCTACAAGCAAAGATGAAAAACTTGATTTATTAGAAATCATCGAAATGTACTTATGTAAATCTTGCATTAAGCTTTAGGCTGACATAAAAAATAGAGTGCGGTAAAATACAAGTAGTTGAACA
>NZ_JBINIY010000027.1:0-8210 GCF_043656315.1 Streptococcus hepaticus | reverse complement strand
AGCATAGCTGGTGGTTTTCTCATTTTTCTCTCCGAGAAAAACTGGCTGGAAGCCATAATAGAACCTAGGACAGAAGTCCTAGGTTTTATACTATTATTAGGATTAACAGTTTGACGCTGTGGTTGACTGAGCTCTAATACGTTGATCAATCAACATTTTATTGTCCTACTCAGCTGTTCGGAGGTGTGACTACAAAATCGATTTCTACGAAATCACGATTTTTGTCACACTCTCTATTTGATTGCCAAAAAGATGAGAATGAGAGCCAGACCAACATAAGCTAGCCAGACGAGGAGGCGTTGTCCTTTGGTAAAAAGCCAAGGTTCTCTTGGAAGGACCAGCATAAATGCACAGAAAGCCCCTCCTATCAAGCCGCCGATATGGCCCGCAATACTAATATTTGGACTGATAAATGTGACGATGAGATTGGCAATAAGCAAGCCTACATAGCGTTGCCCTAAAAATCGGACATAGGCACTCCGAGACTGGTAGCGGAGCACAGCCATTACCCCAAAGAGACCAAAAAGAGAAGAGGACGCACCTGCTGCTACGACATCTGGCGTAAAATAGAAGACAAAGACGTTTCCCATTAGCCCCGAAAGCGAGTAGAGGGCCAAAAAACGCCAAGGCCCGAAAATGTCTTCTACTTCGTAACCAAAAATCAAGAGCGTAAAACCGTTGAATAGAAAATGCTCCCAGCCAATATGGACAAAAATAGGGGTTAGCAATCGCCATATCTGCGTTACATCTTGGCGCACAGCCAAGCCAAAAAGCCCACCAAAATCGAAAATAGTCTGAGAACTAGTTGCTTGACCAAATCGTAAAATCTGCATGGCTAAAAAAACAAGAGTCGTTATTCCCAGTAAGCAATTGGTCACTGGATAGTCTCTCTTAAAAACTTGGTTCATCTCTTCCTCCATAAAATACTGTAATAGTAGCACAATTCCAATTGATAAGCAAGTTTACTTTATTTTTACCATTTATTGCAGTAAAATCATGGTATAATGGTGTCTATGAAGGAGAGAGAACGTGCACGATTTAACCAAAGGAAATCCCCTAACAGTCATTTTAACTTTTACCATTCCTTTATTAATAGGAAGCTTTTTCCAGTTAGCCTATAACTTTGCGGACTCCATGATTGTGGGACACACGCTAGGACAGACAGCCTTTGCAGCGGTTGGAGCAACAGGGAGCTTGACCTTTTTAATTATCGGCTTTGCCCAAGGACTGACGTCAGGACTTTGTATCGTTACCTCTCAAAAATTTGGGGCTGGAGATGATGCCGGCATTCGCGCTAGTTTTGTCCATGGACTCTTCTACTCTTTAGTCGTCAGCATTTTGTTGACAGTTGTTTCCATGGTATGGCTGAAGCCTTTACTGGTTCTCATGCAGACCCCGGAAAATCTTATCCAGCATTCCTATCGTTTCTTACTGGCCATCTTCGGTGGTATGGTTTTTACCATTTTATACAACTATCTTTCTAGCGCTATTCGTGCTTTGGGAAATTCAAAAACGCCTTTAATTGCGCTCATTATCGCTTGCTTTATCAATATCATCCTTGATTTTATCTTCATTCTAAATTTTCACATGGGAGTTTTCGGGGCTGGTCTAGCGACAGTTATTGCCCAAATTTTTTCGGTCATTTACTTGCTGGCTTACATCTATCTCAAGGTTCCGTATTTTCAAGTAAAGGCTAGCGATTTTCATCTGGACAAGGAAAATCTCAAACATCATGCTCGATTAGGGTTTCCTATGGCTTTTCAAGCCAGTATCATTGCTCTTGGAGCCATTACTCTCCAAGTCACCCTTAACAAACTAGGAACAGACGCGGTGGCAGCGCAAGCTATTGCCAGTAAAACAGACCAACTCGCTATGTTGCCCATGGTAAATCTGGGGCTAGCGATTTCCACCTTTAGCGCCCAGAATTACGGCGCTAGAAAATACCAACGTATTTTAGACGGGCTCAAAAAAACCTTGGTCATCAATATTGTTTGGTCTATCTTCTTCGCTATTATTTTAGTCCTTTTTAACCAATTTTTCTCTGGACTTTTCCTGTCCGATGGGAGTCAAACTGTCTTCCACCTGGCTCTGGTCTACTATATTATCAATGGCTCTTGCTACTGGATTTTGGCTATTCTATTTATTCTGCGCAGCTTTATCCAAGGTTTGGGGTATGGATTTGTTCCAACCTTAGCAGGTTTCATGGAACTGGTCATGCGGGCTGGCGTTGCCATTATCGGACTGATCTATTTTGGATTTGAAGGCGTTGCTGCTGCTAACCCAGCTGCCTGGATCGGAAGTGTGCTGGTACTCATTCCAAGTACCTTGATTTTACGGAAAAAATTGAAAAAGGAAGCCTAGATTAGGCTTCCTTTTCTGCTACCAAGACCTGTTGAACTGCAATATCAAAAGAATCTTGGGTAAAATCTTGCACCTGAAACGGGTAAATCGTACTGACTGTTTGCCCTTGAAAATCAACCAAGTAGCGGTCATAAAAGCCACCACCATATCCGACACGAAATCCAGCCTCATTCCAAGCCAGACCGGGAACATGAATGAGGTCAATGGCGGCTTTATCCACTACTTCTCCTGAAATGGGTTCTGGCACACCAAAGGAAGATAGCTGAATATTATCCGCCCCATAGTCTAGAAAAACCATTTGCCGATCTGGCAAAACCTTGGGAACGACCACTCGTTTTCCATCTGTCAAGGCTTGCTGGATAAAGGGTAAAGTATTGAATTCCAAGGCCGTAGACAAATAGGTGGCAATCGTCGTCGCAGACTCATAGGCTGGTAAACTTGTTAGCTTGGACAACAAGGCTTTGTCCCGACGCCGTTTCACTTTCCCTACTTGCTCTTTCATAAGCGCTAACATGTCCTTACGAAGGTTTTTTTTCTCCATGTCAACCTGCTTTCATCTTCAAAAAGGCACTGATATGCTCTACGCCAAACGGCAGGGCAGCTTCATTTGGGCTCATCATAGGGTGATGAAGAGCGTACAGTGTCTCAATGCCCAACCAGAACATAACGCCTGGTACTTTTTGCAGGAGATAGCCAAAATCTTCTCCCGTCATAGCTGGCAGACAATCGATCAGCTGTACACCTTCTCGCTCATCAAAAAAGTTCATCAAGTCACTAGCCAGTGCTGGATTATTTTCCACAGGGAGATAACCGCCTTGTTTTAAGTCAACCACGACTTCCATGCCAAAGGAAGCAGCCACACCTTCCGCTAAGGTCCGCACACGCTCTTGCATGAGGAGACTCATATCCTGAGTTAAACTACGAATAGTCCCATGAAGAAAGGCTTCATCCGCAATGACATTATTGGTTGTTCCTGCTCGCATGTCACCGAAGGTCACCACACCACCTTGAATGGGGTCAACATTTCGACTGACAACGGTCTGAACTTGGGTCACAAAATGCGCTGCGGCTACTAAGGCATCATTTGCCATATGAGGAAAGGCTGCGTGACCACCTTTTCCTTTAAAGGTGATTTTTACTTCACAAGTTCCTGCGAAGAGAGTCCCTGTATTGGTCGCGATTTCGCCTACTTTTAAATCTGGTCGCACATGAAGGGCGTAAAATTCATCTGGTAACCAATCCCCAAAAGCCTCATCTTCATACATGAGCATGCCACCTGCTTCATTTTCTTCTGCGGGTTGGAAGAGAAAAAGAACACTGTGTTTAGGCTGTGTCTGCACTAGTTCATTGAGCAAACCAAGCGCCACCGTCATGTGCATATCATGCCCACAAGCATGCATGCGACCCTCGTGGGTACTAGAAAATTCCAGACCTGTTTGTTCAACGATAGGAAGTCCATCAATATCCGTGCGCCAGCCAATAGTCTTTTCTGGAGCAGAGCCATTTAAGAAAACAAGGATCCCCGTACGCCACGTGCGTTGCTCTACAAAAGCTTTACCCGCTGTAATGTCAGCGATTTTTTCCAAAAGATAAGCCTGGGTCTTAAACTCCTCCAAACCAATTTCAGGAATTTGGTGGAGGTCACGACGGATAGTCACTAAATCTAAAGTCATAGGTTTCCTTTCAAAGAAAGAGGCTAGGCTAAGTAGCCAACCTCTCTAATGATCAATAGCGCTCAGTCAGTGGCAAAGACAAGGTCAACAAAGAACCCTGACAACACTCGACTAAGGCATTTTTACAAGTTACGAAGAGCATCTTCAAGCGCTGTTTTTTGTTGTGTTTTTTCGTCAATTTCTTTGATAACACGTGCTGGTACACCTGCTACAACCACGTTTTCTGGAACGTCTTGGGTCACAATAGCTCCCGCAGCCACAACTGAACCACTGCCAACTTGAACACCTTCGATGACAACAGCATTGGCACCCACCAAAACATTGTCTCCAATACGAACAGGCTCTGCTGAGGCAGGCTCAATGACACCAGCAAGGACAGCACCAGCACCGATATGGCTATTTTTACCAACAGTTGCACGGCCACCGAGGATAGCCCCCATATCAATCATGGTCCCTTCCCCAATTTCAGCACCGATGTTGATAACAGCTCCCATCATGATAACCGCATTATCACCAATCGTTACTTGGTCACGAATGATGGCACCTGGCTCGATACGCGCATTGATGTCGCGTTTATCAAGCAATGGTACCGCTGAATTACGGCCATCTTGCTCAACCACATAATCTTTATTTTCAGTTAAGTTAGCAAGCAATGGCTCAATATCCTTCCAGTCACCAAAAAGTACATTGCCAAGCTTGGTCACAGGTTCAGGAACAGCGCCAGCCAATTCTCCTTCAAAAGTCACCTTAACATTGGTTTTTTTCACCGCATTGCCAATAAAAGCAATAATTTCTTGCGCCGACATTTTTTGAGCTGTCATAAATAGTCCTCTTTCATTGATATTACTGTATAGTATATCAAAAATTCAGAAAATTTGGAAATTTAGTGCTGAAAAAATAGATACTTTCGTACCTACTTTTCTGTCTATTTTTCAAATTGTTGAGCGAATTTTTCCATGAGTTCTAAGACGACGGTTTCGTCATAGTCTTTTTCTGGTTGGTCGCACCAGACTGCGAACATAGCACCCCATTGGCTAACTTCGCCCGCTTCTTGATTTGGTAATTGGTTACTTGGAACTCGATCCATACCCGCTCGGCTTTGGTCAGCATGGTAATAACCGTCCTCTTCCACCAAACGCCCCAAAACATAATACCAGGCGTCGTTAGTATTGAGAAGCGCATGCCCTTGTTCCTGTAAAAATGCAGGTTTGGCAACGTCGTAGCCTTCCCAGCCACCAGTCCAGTAAGAAATCATGACTTCTTTGTCCAATGGATAAGCCGTCTCTCCTGCAAAGTAGAACCCGTCATTAAAGACAATCGGCTTCATGCCAAATGATTTGACCAACTCAGCTAAGTCATTGACATAGTTGATAAAGGTCTCGTAATGCCCCAGATATTGCAGGGCTGAAAATCCATTGCTTACCCCTTCAACTGCTGACGCTTCCACATATAAATCATTGGCAAACTCATCTGCACCAATGGTAAAGTATTCCACCTTACCTGCAAAATAAGCTAAGTATTTTTTCATCAACTCTTTTACAAATGAGCAAGCAGCAGCATTTGTAATATCAAGGGTGCGCTTAGATGTCAAGTCCCCATGGTGATGGCGAGGGCTCTCCAGACCCAAGTGTTCCATGGCCGTCAAAATAGCATTCATGTGCCCTGGCGAGTCAATCGCAGGAATGAATCCTAAACCTAACTCCTTGGCATAGATTATCAAGTCTGTCAATTCGCCCTCGGTCAAACAACGACCATTATCCGCCGCATAATAGCATTCATTACCGATACGCACAGCCTCAACTACTTCCGCATGAACATATGTCTGATCATCCACTTCCAGAGACATATCGTCGAGAACAAAGCGCAAGCCTTCATTTCCCAAAAGAAGATGAAAATCTGTGTAGCCCAATCCGCTAGCTGCATCCATCAGTTTTTTTAATGCTTCTGGAGAAAAATACTTTCGACCTGCATCTAGTGAAAAAACACGTCTTCCTGTTTCTGTCATAAGAACCTCCAAAATTCCCGTTTTTCTGTATTATAAACCGCAACAGACCAGAAAGCCCTCCACATTCTTTATCAGCTACTCCACAAAACATAGAGAAAAAACTGACCTCCAAGGAAGTCAGTTTTAGAAAGTTTCATTACAAGCTATTCACAACCTTTACGACGTTTTCAACTGTAAAGCCATAGTTTTCGATAACAGTAGCTGCTGGAGCTGACGCACCAAATTTGTCGATACCGATAACTTGTCCATCAAGACCAACATATTTATACCAGCTTTGTGTTGCTGCCATTTCGATGGCCACACGACGACGAACAGCCGAAGGCAAGATTTCTTCTTTGTAAGCTGCATCTTGAGCGTCGAAGAGTTCTGTTGAAGGTACTGAAACAACGCGGACTTTTGTACCAGCTGCTTCCAATTCTTTGGCTGCAGCCACTGCCAAGTTAACTTCTGAACCTGAAGCAAGCAAGATTGTGTCAAAATCTGGTGTTTCGTAAACAACGTAGGCACCTTTAGCCACTTTGTCAAAGTCAGTTCCTTCTTCAACTGTCAAGTTTTGACGTGTCAAAACAAGAGCTGTTGGTGTTGATTGACTTATCAAAGCCAAGTACCAAGCTGCTTGTGTTTCACGCGCATCAGCTGGGCGGATGACATTCAAGTTTGGCATTGCACGAAGTCCTGCCAAGTGTTCGATTGGTTCGTGAGTTGGTCCATCTTCACCAACGGCGATTGAATCGTGTGTAAAGACATAGGTCACTGGCAAACCTTGCAAGGCTGACAAGCGGATGGCTGCTTTTACATAGTCTGAGAAGACGAAGAAAGTACCACCGTAAACACGAAGACCACCGTGAGCTGCCATACCATTCAAGATGGTACCCATAGCAAATTCACGAACACCAAACTGGATGTTACGGTTAAGCGGATGAGCTGCATCTTGCAAGCCATCTGCCTTGATGTAGGTCATATTTGAGTGAGCCAAGTCAGCTGAACCGCCAAGGAAGTTTGGCAATTTTTCAGCTGCAACGTTCAAAGCGTCTTGTGAAGAGTTACGAGTTGCTTGTGAGAAGCCTGCTTCGAGAGCTGGGAAATCTTCTGGCTTGATTGCAACTGGGTCTTGACCTGCAAGGATAGCAGATACCTCTTCAGCCAATTCTGGGAAGGCTGCCTTGTAGTCTGCAACCAATTTTTCCCAAGCTTCAAAGCTAGCTGCACCACGGTCTGTTACGTTTTCTTTGAAATCTGCATATACTTCTGCAGGTACTTCAAATGGCGCATAGTCCCAACCAAGATTTGCACGAGTTGCGGCTGCTTCTTCAGCACCGAGAGGAGCACCGTGAGAAGCATTTGAACCAGCTTTAGCAGGTGAGCCGTAACCGATAACTGTCTTGACTTCAATCAAGCTTGGTTTACCAGAAACTTTAGCTGCCTCAATGGCTGCGTGGATCGCTTCTACATCTGTACCGTCTTCCACCAAGGCCGTATGCCAACCATAGGCTTCATAGCGTGCACGAACATTTTCTGTGAAGGCATCTTTGGTTTCACCGTCCAAACAGATGTTGTTTGAATCATAGAGAACCACCAATTTGTCCAATTGTTGAAGACCTGCGTAAGAAGCTGCTTCTGAAGATACACCTTCCATCAAGTCGCCATCACCACAGATTACATAAGTGTAGTGGTCAAAGAGATTGTAGCCTTCTTTGTTGTATTTTGCAGCAAGGAAACGTTCTGCTTGAGCAAAACCAACTGCTGTTGAAACACCTTGTCCAAGAGGACCAGTTGTCGCATCCACACCAGCTGTGTGACCAAATTCTGGGTGACCTGGAGTTTTTGAACCCCATTGACGGAATGACTTGATCTCATCCATGGTCACATCTGCAAAACCTGACAAGTGTAAAAGAGCATAGAGCAACATTGAACCGTGGCCAGCAGATAAGACAAAACGGTCGCGGTTAATCCAGTTAGGTTGAGCTGGATTGATATGCATGTGTTTAGTGAAAAGGCTGTAGGCCATTGGCGCTGCACCCATCACCACTCCTGGGTGACCTGATTTTGATTTTTCAATCGCATCAATACCTAGGAAACGAATTGCATTTACGGAAAGAGTTGACATAAGTTCCTCCTAAATTTTTAGATAGTTCTATTATAACATAAAGCGTTTTCTATTTGTACCCGAT